>CAKZMG010000167.1 GCA_937128235.1 uncultured Verrucomicrobiales bacterium | reverse complement strand
ATACTACATAGGTTCAAAACACGTTGACCATCACTCTCTTTTTATGCATACTCCGCGAAGTGAAATAAACTATCACTGAACATACAAAAACAACAAAATCATCCTCTATTGTCTACCTAATTCAACATCAACAGCCTGCCTACTTACTTCATCCAAACCATGTCTAAAACTACCACAGTCACACTCGGAGATCGCACATTTGAACTCGATGCCGCCAAAGCAGAAGCCGCCTTTGCTTCTAAGAAAGTTATCAACGGAAAGGACACCATGTTCTTCAATATTCTGCCTATTAAATACAACTGGGCATACGATCTCTACAAGACCATGAAGGCAAATCACTGGGAGCCAGAAGACGTGCCGATGCAGATGGATGTGCAGCAATGGAGATCAGATGAAATCTCAGATGTGGAGCGCTGGATCATCAAAATGGGCATCGGCTACTTCTCAGCCGCTGAGGGAATTGTTGGTGATAACGTCCAGCACGTAGTTCGTGAAGTAGTCACAGCACCTGAGCTCAAGCTCGTTCTCGGCAGACACGCTCACGAGGAAAACATCCACGCAGACTCACTCGTTTACATGATTTCTTCACTCGGTCTAAACCCGCACGAATGTGAAGCGATGTTTGAAGACATCCCTACCATTTCTGAGAAGAACGCATTTGTGGTCAATAACTCACGTGCCATGCGCCGCGATATGGATCTGACTGATACAGCTACCAAACAAGATCTAGCGAAAAATATTTTCCTCTTCGGTCAGGTTATGGAAGGCACTCAGTTCTACGGTCTCTTCGGCATGATCCTCAGCCTCTACCGCCAGAATAAGTTCCCAGGAATCGGGCAGATGTTCTCCTACACACTCCGCGATGAGTCCAACCACATCGAAGTTTTCCGTAATCTCCTCATGGATCTCATCGAGGAAAACCAGGACATCTGGACAGAGGAATTCCGCGAGGACCTCCGCGCGACCATGGCAGAAGGCATCCGCCTAGAGAAGAAATTCATCCGTGACTGTCTCCCAGTAGCCGCAGTGGGGCTCAATGCTGAAGAATTCGAACTCTACATCGACTACATCGCAGACCGCCGCCTCGAATCCTGCGGACTAGCTCCCCTACAGTCAGACCCGGTAAAGAACCCATTCCCATGGCTCGCAGAAATGATGGACATCAAGAAGGAACAGAATTTCTTCGAAGGAACCGTCACCGAATACCAGAAGTCATCCTCCCTAGCCGATGTCGATGACGATGATCTATAAAAACAAGGAAAAAGGTTAAAAGAAAAAGGATAAAGTTAGGCAATGAGCGTAAAAAACTTTGAAGATTTAGAAGTATGGAAGAGAAGCTGCCAAATAGCGGTGGACGTCTACACTACTTTACATTCTTCAAAAGATTACGGACTTAAAGATCAAATGCAACGATCGGCAGTTTCAATAGCATCGAACATCGCCGAAGGATCAGAAAGAGCAAGCACACCAGATTATATCCGTTTCCTGAGAATAGCCAAAGCATCATGTGCAGAACTAAGAACCCAGATTTACATTAGCCAAAAAATAAGAACCAATACAAACCAAGAGCCTCTAAAAAACGTGCAGCACTTAATCACAGAATCAAAAGAAATCTCCAAAATGTTACAAGGCTTAATAACTACCCTTCAAAGAACAACTAACTAGAAACCCAATACTTTATCCTTTAAACTTTCACCTTTATCCTTATGTACCGCAACCTATCACTCGAAGAAGACCAAGCCCTCAAAAACGTCGTCACCCGTCCGCGCTCAGAAAAACCAGATTTCGCCTGGCGCGAGCAGCTCGGTGGGCAGAAAGTCAATGTTCCAGAAATCCTCGTTCAGAACGGACAGCAAGAAACTGAACTCTGCCTTGCAGACATCGCAGACACAGTAGGTGGTGCACTCACAGATCTACTCCTCGCTCGTCAGGCACAAGAAGATGCTATTTTCAATGAAGAGAACCGCCACTTCGTCTCTGGCGTGGCTCACAACGTAGCAGAATCCCTCGTGGAGCAAGTAGGCGATAGCGGTAAACTCAAACTCACACAGACCGATCTCTACCTACTCATTGAAAAAGCACTCATCGAAAATGATGCGCATGATGTAGCCAAATCACTAGTCTTCAACCGCGCACTTGAAGACAAAGGCAGCATCGAAATGACCACCGTTTCACACGAGCCATTCACCGTCCGTCTCATCCGCAGAAATGGTAACGTCGTCCCTTGGTCTGAGACCAAGATCGAGAACGCAGTTCGCCATGCCTTCCTCTCCATGAAGCGCGATGCCAACTCATCTACCAACATTGCCAAAGCCGTAACCGAGCGCGTTCGTGCTGAAGAAAAAGCCTTCATCCACATCGAAGACGTCCAGGACATGGTCCAGGAAGAACTCATGCGCGCAGGTCACTTCAAGACCGCTGAGCACTACATCCTCTACCGCCGTCAACAAGCACAAGAGCGCCAAGCACAAACATTACTCCCAGAAGAAGACCCAAACCAAGACGCCTTCGTCACCGTCATCGCACCTGACGGAACATCTAATTTCTGGGACGGAATGGAACTCAAGAAGCGTATCCAGTTCGCCTCCATCGGGCTAGAACTCTGCCTCACAGATGCTGAAATTGAAAAGGAACTCCGCCGCTCCATAGGTGCAGAAATCACCAAAGAAGGACTCCGCCAGACCATCACACTCAATGCTAAATCACTCATCGAGCGAGACGCAGACTTCTCCCTCTTCGCAGGCAGAATCCTCCTCTCCTACATCTACGAAGAAGTGCTAGACTGGAGCATCCTCAATGACGGAATCGAAGGACTCAAGAAGGCACACGCCACCGCATTTAAAAAATACCTCAAGCACGGAGTCAAAATCAAACGCCTCTCACCAGACATCATCGATGGGCGCTATGACCTAGATCACATCGCCAAGCAGCTCGACCCCACAGCAGATCTAGACTTCGACTACCTCGGAATCTCCACCCTCTATGATCGCTACCTCATCATCGACAAGACAGGTGAAAATCAACGCCGCCTCGAAGTACCACAATTCTTCTGGATGCGCGTCTCCATGGGACTCTTCAAAGAAGACGGAACAGAAAAACAAGACTGGTGCATCCGCCTCTACAACCTCTACAAAGGTCGCCGCTTCTGCTCATCCACACCCACACTATTCAACTCCGGAACCCTCCACTCCCAGCTCTCATCATGCTACCTCTACAAAGTGGACGACAGCATCGAGTCCATCATGCAGCGCGGCATAGCAGACAATGCCTACCTCTCCAAATGGGCAGGCGGACTAGGCGGCTCATGGACAGCTGTTAGAGGAACCGGCGGATACATCCAAGGCACCAACGGAGAATCCCAAGGCGTCATCCCATTCCTCAAACTCCACAACGACCAGCTCGTAGCAGTGAATCAGGGTGGAAAACGCCGTGGCTCAGGCTGTGCCTACCTAGAGACATGGCACAACGACATGGAAGACTTCCTCGAACTCCGCAAAAACACCGGAGACGAACGCCGCCGCTGTCACGACATGAACACCGCAAACTGGGTCCCAGACCTCTTCATGAAGCGCATGGAAAACCGTGAGCAATGGTCACTCTTCCGCACCAATGAAACCCCAGACCTGCATGACCTCTACGGAGCCGCCTTCGAGCAGCGCTACACCGAGTATGAGAAAATGGCAGCAGAAGGGAAAATCTGGAGCAAGAAAATGCCAGCCATCGACATGTGGAAAAAGATGCTCAAAATGATCTTCGAGACCGGTCACCCATGGATCACATTCAAGGACCCATGTAACCTCCGCTCACCACAAGACCACGCCGGAGTCATCCACTCATCAAACCTCTGCACCGAGATCACACTCAACACCTCAGACGAAGAAACAGCCGTCTGTAACCTCGGCTCAGTAGTCCTAGACAACCACGTCCGCGATGACGGCTCACTTGACCACGACATGCTCAAGGAAACCATCACCGTAGCCATCCGCGCACTAGACAACGTCATCGACATCAACTTCTACCCTACAGAATCTGCCAAGACCTCTAACACCCGCCACCGCCCCATCGGCATGGGAGTCATGGGTCTGCAAAATGCCCTCTACAAAAAAGGCATGGCATTCGCATCAGACGCCGCCGTTGAGTTCAATGACGAGTTCATGGAAGCCATCGCCTACTACGCCTACAGCGCCTCTAGCGACATCGCAGCAGAGCGCGGCAGCTACTCATCCTACAAAGGATCTAAGTGGGACCGCGGACTCCTACCACAAGACACCGTTGACCTCCTAGAAGATGAGCGCGGAGTTAAAATAGACGTCCCACGTGGAGCCAAAATGGACTGGTCATTCGTCAGAGAAAAAATAGCAAAACACGGCATGAGAAACTCAAACGTCCTCGCCATCGCCCCCACCGCCACCATCTCTAACATCATGGGAACCACCCCATGCATCGAGCCAAACTACAAGAACCTCTTCGTTAAATCCAACCTCGGAGGCAACTTCACCATCCTCAACCGCCAGCTCGTCCGTGACCTCAAAAAAGAAGGACTCTGGAACGGAGAAATGCTAGATAACCTCAAATACTTTGACGGCGAACTAGACGAAATAGCAGACATCCCAGAAGCCCTCAAGGAAAAGCACCGCACCGTCTTCGGAGTCCCCTTCGAATACGTAATCGATGCCGCAGCACGCCGCCAAAAGTGGATTGACCAATCACAATCGGTCAACCTCTTCATCGCCAAACCAGACCTCAAGATCCTCTCCCACATGTATCGCAGAGCCTGGCACACCGGCATGAAAACCACCTACTACCTCAGAAGCATGGGAGCCAACAGCATTGAAAAATCAACCATCGACAAAAAAGTAAACCGCAACATCGCTGAACCAAACACACCAACAGCTCCAGCGCAACCACCAGCACAAGCAACAAGCATCCCAGCTCCAATGGAACGCCCCGCCAGCGCAAACCCAATGGAAATAGGCTGAGAGTCCTGCGAATAATTCACACGAGTTCCGTGTGACACAATGTGCCAGAGGCTTCCAGCCTCTGGTGAACACCCAAGTCCAACTTAAACCAAAAATCTCACTCTGGAAACAAAGTGAGATTTTTATAACCTACTGTAATCGCTAATCGTAGTTGCCATCAATTATTACATCCACTACCTTAATGCCATGACAGATGAAAACCTAGTTTTAGCTGAAGTAGCTTCTATTTTAGAATCTGCTCGCATCGAATACATGCTGACTGGGTCTATGGCATTAAACTTTTACGCTACCCCCAGAATGACGCGAGATGTTGACCTTGTAGCTGTCGTTTTTTGGAAAGATGTTAAGAAAATAACCACTTTATTTCCACCTGATAAATATTACCTCTCTGAGAAAGCAGTGAAAGACGCTATCCTGCATCAGTCATCATTTAACATTATTCACCAGCAGAAATTGGTGAAAGTGGATGTGATTATCAGAAAACGAGAAGAATACCGATTGTTAGAATTTGAACGCAGACAAAAAATAACACTTCACGACCAAACTGTTTGGATCGTCAGTAGAGAAGATTTGATTCTCTCTAAATTAGCCTGGGCTGATGAATCGGAATCAACACGCCAGCTCGATGATGTTAAAAATCTGCTAGCAGATTCATGTGATATGGATTATATTCAGGCATGGGCAAGCCATTTGAATCTGACCGATATCCTAACACGGGTTACAGCATGAAGGACACCTCACCAGAGGTGAATGCCATCATGTATGAACGTTTGATGGCACTCAGTGGCGAGGAAAGAATCATGATGGGCTTCTCAATGATCGCCTCAGCTAAAGAAATGATCTTATCCAGCTTACCGAAAGACCTCCCAGAAGCCGAGCGCAAGAAAATGCTCTTTGAAAGACTCTATGGCGAAAAGATGCCTGATGAACTTTACTTGAAATTACAAAAAGCACCTTAGTTCTTAGACTACAGACCACATCCCTAACATGAAACAAATTCCACTCATTGCAGGTCCTCACGATGGTGAGACTATCGGAATGTTAGAAGACAATCTCAAAATCTTCCCCATCGTCAACATGACGGATCAGTACGGCAACAATTCTTCCTATCAATATACCAAAGAAAAAGTTTTCAAATGGATTCCAGATCCCTCAGAACACAAACCTCGCGGCTTCGTCTGCGATGACAATGGCAACATCATTGCTGAAGCTGGAGACATAGGAGAAGCGCGGAATATTTTGGATGAACTCAACGATCAAAGCGAAAAATGGAAATATGAGTAAACAAATATCCACCCTCTAAAAATTGACAACTATCTTGGCTGTGATTA
>CAKZMG010000166.1 GCA_937128235.1 uncultured Verrucomicrobiales bacterium | reverse complement strand
CTTTCTACTAAAGAAAGAGACATCTGCTCAGGAAAATACTAAAGACTCTTTAAATATAAGTAAATAGTAAATGTCTCAAACAAGAAAAATTTCCAAAATCTCTACTCCACGATCATCACACCTTTCATCACAGTCCAGTGACCAGGAAACGTGCAGATGAATGGGTATTTCCCAGGCACTTTAGGGGCGATAAAACGTATTGTTTCACTGCTATGCTCGGGGACTAACTTCGTATGAAACAAAATTCGCTTATCATCAGGAATGTAATTCTTCTTAGCCGCCTGCGGATCACGCGCCATGTCATTCGCCTTCATCCCCACTTCTTGAGTCGGTGTGTCTTTCGCTAAAATAAGCAGATTATGCTGAGTCGCGTCTGGATTCTTAAGGGTAAGTTTTACAGGCTGGCCTGCTTTCACTTTGAAGCTCTCTTTATCAAACATGATGCGCTCGGGAACACAGGTGATCACCACCTTTGCTAAATTCTTCTGTTTATCAAATTTACGTTGATCAGCGGTGAGCTTCATTTTCTTAGTAGCAGCCCCTTTACTTTGGTTATAAAGATTAGCCACTCGCTTCGCCACATCCGGAGCCCAATGTTGCTTTAATGCCGCAGATTCAAAACTAGTCTTTACAGCATATCCCAGATGTTTCCCAGCCGACTGCTCCAGCACTGGCTTGACTGCAACAAATGCATTCTGCGTGCCTATGTAGGTAGCACAGATCACAGCTTCACGTCGCACATGCTGAGATGGATGCACTGCTCCCGAGTGAAGCAACATCGCCACCTCTGACTCATCCATTCTCTCATGCATAAATCTCAGATAACCAAATGCTGATGCCGCAATGAGATGATTCTCTGAGCTGATCAGTTTTTTGAGCAACCCAACATCAAGCAGATCAATCCCCTGTTTGAGCCAAAGTATTTCTAACAAAACACTCTCATCGGAAACTTTAGCCTGCCACTGGCCAAGTAGTTTCTCCACTTTCTGATGATCGCGCGCACGAAGCTCACGTTTCGCCCAATGACGATACTTATACTGCTTTGAAGCAAGATAACTAAGTAACTCCTCCACAGATGCATCAGAAAAATTTGGTTTTTTCAGAGGAACAAACCCTTTAGGAACTACTCTCCAAATACGTCCCGCCTTGCGATCCCTGCGCGGATCACGCAGTGAATACTGAGCATGCCCCTTCACAGGATTATACCAGTCACAAATATAAGCCGCACCAGTAGGTCCAAATTGAAAATCAACTGGGATGAATGAAAGATTTTTCGAGAAGATCAAATTGCCTTCCTTCTTCTCTGAAAAATGATCTTCTTTTTCAGTGTAAGAATGAAATTCTACGTTATTCGTAGGTTTGTATCTATTTTTAATAAACCCACCCTGCATCTCAGCTGGCCACTGCGGAAAGTCCACAAAGCCATGACCGCAAACCCCCGAATACGCCTGCATCCCCCTAGTTATCCCAGGGTGTTGCCCCGCTTCTTTATTTTTATTATGGTGCATCACTCCAGGTATCGTTGTCTTAGACCCAGCTGGATTTGTAGCATGAAATGAGCTGGCAAAAACTGGATGCGATGCAATATGGTTTCCCCATTTATCAAAACTCACTCCCCACGGGTTCGTATTTGGATAAGCTCCAAACGCGATGAGTTTTTTCGTCTTAGGACGGTAGAGAAACCAAGATGAATTTCGCGCTCTCACAGGTCCATAGGATGTCTCAACTTGGCTATGATGAAATACAGACTCCCTGAACATTAAGTCCCCACCTGGAGTCCAGATAAGATCGTG
>CAKZMG010000165.1 GCA_937128235.1 uncultured Verrucomicrobiales bacterium | reverse complement strand
ATCAATAATTCATCATCCCATGATAAAAACTCTGTATGCCTTTTCATTTCACTTATTTAAGATAACTGTAATATAATAACACTCTGTTTTCTAGGTAAATAAAAATTTATATTTATTTACAATAATACACACATTCATACTTAAAAAACGACCGCAATCACAGCTCAAAGGCTAAAAAAATCCAACCAAATAAAATCATTAACTCTTTATAATTAGCTACTTACATTATCAACCGTCAATAATTTAATCAAAATGAATACGCTCACCTCAATACCTTCGCCCACATGATGAAAATTCAAAAAAAACAACGATAAATCGCCAGCATTTTTAAAAAATATATTTTCCAACTTTACAAATTGTATAGTTTTGTTGATTATTTAAAAAGTTACATAACCCCCTATCACTAATTACAAATACAAACACCCCTAATTATGAAACAAACAAATAAATACATTGGTATCAGCCTGGCTGTAACCTTAGCAGCTGCCAGTTCAGCAACAGCACAGAATCTACTAGTTAATGGTGACTTTGAAGACAGCACAGATGTCAGCGGATCTTGGTTCGAGGTAATAAACAGTGGTTGGAAATTAGATCCCGGAACTACGGATGGCAGAGCCATGTCTTGGACCGGTAGAGGCACTCAATTACAGAACAATGAAGGACTCACAGGGATCCTCTCTGTACCTGGTTTAGGTCAATTCGCGGGCATGTCTGTAAGCTTTAGTCCAGCAACAGAGGAATATTACCAAATGGTACCGACTGTAATAGGTCAAGAATACTCTTTAAGTGGTCTAATAGGTAATGCCGAATCTGCAGCGAAAGTAACTCCACAACCAAATACTGCTGTAGCAGCTATATTTGTAGATGGCGTTGCAGTGGTGACTGAAGAAGAGGCTGATTGGCATATCTTCAGCTATAACTTTAAAGCCGCTAACACTTCCACGAAGATCAGCTATGGCTTCACACAAGCTGATGGTACTGGATCGCAAGATATGATTGTGGACAATATGTCACTTACAGCAGTTCCTGAGCCATCATCAGCCCTCCTTTTAGGTCTTGGCTCACTAGGGCTCATGGTTCGCCGTAAGAGAGCATAATCACATATACAAGATTATCGAATCAACAATTTGAAAAGCTGTTCTTCTCCGGAGGGACAGCTTTTTTTATTCTCCCTACCGTTTCTCTAGAAGTCCCAGCGCTGCATCTTTACCAAGTTGCATAGCAGTGTGCATGGCTGGGTAACAGAAGCCTCCTTGTCTTCCAGTTGATGTTAAATTTTGTTCCTGATCAATCCATGCTTGTAGCTCATCTAGGTGAGTATCAAATCCATTCGTATAAATAGGGTATCCATGTGGGCTACGCATGAGATTCCAGCTTACGATGTCTTCTTCACGGCAGATGCTTTCTTCTTCTAGACCTACAATAATTTCATTCTTATAATCCTCTGTACCCCTCCATTTATAATCATCAAGTTCACAAGTAGCTTCGATGACGAGGATAGTATGGTCGTGAGGTTTTACTACTAACCCAGCATTTTTAGGCTCACCCACGCGGTGGAAGGTACGGTTTCGGTAATAAGTGTATTGACCAGTCATGCATTTGTCAGCGTTGACTAGAACGGCGAACACTACAGTTGGCTTGTATTTCAATGAAGCCACAGCGGTGTGGAGTTTCTGAGGTGCATCTGCTCCTAACAAATCAAAGAGTATGTGCAACGGAGCTGTGTTGATAATGTGATCACCTTGCCAACTCTTCTCTTGATTCTCATGCTGGTAGATCGCTTGGCATGGAGATAGAGATAGGCTTGATAAGTTAGCTTCTGTTAGAATAGTTCCTCCTAACTTGCCAAACTCATTTGCGAGCGATCTCGGTAAAGTTTCTGATCCAGTCTTAGAGTAATGTAGCGTCTCTTTATCCAGCGCAGACTCCGTAGCCTCACCACTATTTCTTTTCTTAAATGGAGATATTTTTCTCAAGACATCAACCGCCGATAATCGTGGCATTTTCCTGCGGATAAATTCAGCAGATAGATCCCTCGGATGAATGTTCCAGTACTTATGCGTAAATTCCTCAAAAAAGTATTCGTATAATGGTGCTCCATAGAATGCGATTAATGCATCTTCAGCATTATGGATCTCCTTACTCCTTTTCGCGCCCGTTATTTCAGCAATGAGTAAACCTGTGACACACCGAAATAATGTGAAAGGTGGCATCGCGCTCAGCATATCTTTAAATTTCAGCGGATACCTGCAACTCGTATCACCCCATCGGATACGCGCATCTAGTGCCACCTCTATCTTTTCCTTACCCATCAATGCTGCACAGTCTTCAAAGATCTTTTTGTTAAACGCATGCAGCATGTGGACTCCGAAGTCGCAAAAATTCTCGCCAAACTTGAACCCAGCAGCTAGTCCTCCTATGCGTGGTTCTTTTTCTAATATTGTAACCTCAGCGCCCCCACGTGCAAGGGTCAGCCCAGCATAGAGGCCGCAGACACCTGAGCCAATGATGAGAACGCGAGGGCTACTGTTAGACATTCTGCTAGACATTTGTTAGACGGAGGGGAGGTTGGCAGGTTGATTGTATTTATCGAGCAAAGTGCTATCCGTCCACTCGATGTCATCATAGCTTAGCGCTTGGTCTTTTACGACATCACGCTTTAAAACAGGCTTCTCCCCCTCACTCTCTAGAGTGACTACGGGAACTTGACCTTTCGCAGACTCCGTTGTTTTCACCATCCCATAGACAATGTTACTGCCGATGCTTTCATCGATCACAGTGCCAGCTGGGAAATCTGCTTTAGCGTAGGCATAGACCTCCGCGACACGTCCCTTCCAAGGTTGCAACAGAGCTTCATGGTGCTCCGCAGCCTGATAAATCGCCTTCGGAGTTTCCAGATGGCAGAGATGGTAAGGGCGGAAAAACAAATAGAAGTAACCTTGGTCTGATTTCAGAAGTTTATAGTACTTGAGGTAAGGTTCTTGAAATTCATTATCACATTTAGCAATGACATACACCCCTCCGCCCGGCTCGGCACCTAGTATATAATCTATCGCTCCTTCCTCCGGATGTGCATTGAAATCAAATAGACTCAGAGCCTCTTCCACCGTCTTAGCTTTCGGTCCTGTCATCCCAGTCTGTGTTGGAAGATAACCGTAAGCATTGGATAAGATCGCCATCTCGATGTTGAGCTTGGTGCCATCGGTGTAGGCACAACACTGCGAAGGATCTAGATTTCGTATCGCAGCTTCATGCGCTAGTGACTCAATAGTAGCTTCACGATTCAGAAAACCTTTTATATTTCCAGCCTGCACAATATCAAATCCCCACAAGGTGATTTCCTCAATCATAGCTGCAAGGACTCCATGCTGATCACCAGCATCGCTCGTGATGATCACATTATTTTCAGAGGCTAATTCAGACAAATAAGGACCAAATGCCAGATCGACCTCAGCATTCATTAAGACCACATGAGATTTATTCTTTATCGCCGTCTCACAGTATTCCAGCGCACTCTGGATAGAGTTCGTGCTCTCCACGAAGACATCCACGGGTGCAGTTTTTAACAATGCTAAAGTATCCGTCCCCGAATGACAGTCCTCTGATAGAGCGGCAGCCTTCTCCGCTGTCTTCAGACACTTATCTGCCACCCAGACCAACTCCATCCCAGGGGTAATGTTTACCTGATGAACTATTCCCATCCCCATAGCACCTGCCCCCACGAGACCTACCTTGATAGGATTCCCTTCTTGTTCGCGTCTAAGTAGCTGTTGAAACATAAGTAATGGATTAATACTTAACTTTACCTGATCTTACAAGATCATAAATAATATAAGATTTCATGAAATGCCAACAGCTCTATTTATACTAGGCTCATTTTTTCTATTTTATAGATTATAAACTATGATATAAAAATATCAGATGTTGACATATTAACGTCAAATTTTAAATTATGCTCAAGAATATATTTTTACTACTTATTATCTTCCCTCTCTCAATAAAGGCAGCAGATCAAATAGTCAAAGCAAGGCTACAAGAGTTTGCATTAGCTTATGATGCTTTACCTGCTTCTCAAAGAAATGAATATGTAATCTATAAAAACAAAGCATATAGGGCTAGAAGCTCAGATAAGTATTTTACAGCTTTAATATCAATTAGTCACGCACAAGAGATATTCCAAAATGATTTAGATCTTCTTTTTTTAAAAGGCTACTGTCTAGCACAAGTCCATGATGTAAATGGAGCCATCAAAAACTATGAAAAAGTTTTAAAAATCGACCCCTCTCACATGATCACCTTATTAAACATGGTGGAGATAAATTTTCACACAGGTAATCATCAAGAATCGTTAAAATTTATTAAACGAATAAATAGCCTGCTAGACAAACAACCTATTGACCTTAACTTGCCTCTACTTGACTTCAAACATCTTATTTGCCTGACAAAATTATCTGAAAAACGTCCATTGGAATTTAGAGCTCAGATAGCCAAACTAAAATCAAAATACACTTTCATGGATGACAATCCATTTTATTACTATGCCAATGCTCTTGTAGCCTTTAATACTAACAATAAGGAAGAAAGGTTCCAGTGGGTAGTAAAAGCATACACAATATTTCAGCAACCTAAACTGATAAAGAAGTGGAATAAAGCACTAATAGACGCTGGGTATATTAATGCTTACGAAATTATGTTTCACACACAAAATTAAGGTTCAAAAACATCCACTCTCAAATAGCTGTCATTTAGTATTATCGGCGACGTCTAAGAACCAGCATCAGGCTAGACGAGAAAAGAAGCATAGCACTAGAAGGCTCTGGAATTACACCTAATGTGTCAAAGTTAGCCCCTGAAACTGATACTTTTGTAGAATCTACCAAGCTAATGCCAAGAGCAGGGCTAAAAACAGCTCGTTTACTTCCTACATTATTTGCTACAGACATTCCGCCATAATTAGTAGTCCCCGTTTGAGAGTAGTCAGCAGCACCAGGACCTACATGATCGTATGTATCCACAGATAGTGTCACATTCATCATTCCAGTTACCAAAGGGGTCATACCTAATTTAAAAACATAATAATCATCAGCATTAATCACCCAGCCAATAAAAAGCCCTGATAAACAGGGCTTAAATCATTAAGGTGCGTGTATTCTAATGGTTAGACTTCACGCTTAAA
>CAKZMG010000164.1 GCA_937128235.1 uncultured Verrucomicrobiales bacterium | reverse complement strand
GAGAAACGGGAGCGCGCAAAATGAAAGCGATGTATGGTGAAGCTCTCTTTAGCATGCGGGATCTGAAGAAAGATGCTATAGGGTAAGTTATATTGTTGTCTTTGAGGTGTGATAAGTTTGTTTTGACGAAGAATATAATATGAATAGTCACTCAGGTATTCGAGATAGTGTCTCTTAAGTAACCCTGCGAAGTAGAAGATCGCCCGGATTTTTTTGATTCGTAGTAATCGCATGTTTTTTCTGATTTGCTATTCATCTTAACCATGTTTAGTTAGAAATGATTCAATGATGAAAATATTCACACTTACACTGGCGGTGCTCAGTTCTTTTGGGCTTACTTGCTCTTTACATGCTAGGGAGCCGCTTAATTTTGTATTTTTTATAGTCGATGATGTTTCTCAGGATGATCTGGGGTGCTATGGACATCCGACTCTCAAGACTCCTAATATTGACGCACTTGCAAAAAGTGGGATGAAGTTTGAGAATGCTTATCTTACCACGAGTAGCTGTAGCCCTAGCCGCTGTAGTATGATCACAGGCCGGTATCCTCATAATACAGGTGCTCCAGAATTACATGTTAGATTGCCCAAGGCTCAGATTCGATTCCCTAAGTTACTCAGGAGTGCGGGCTATTACACGGTGCTTTCTGGTAAGAATCATATGTTTGGAAATAAAGACAGAGCGTTTGATAAAATCACAGGAGGCGGTGGTCCAAGTAAATCTGAGGATTGGGTGGAGCATTTGCAGAATCGCCCGATGGATAAGCCGTTCTTCTTTTGGTTTGCATCGTTTGATGCGCATCGACCATGGACGATCAATGATAGAGCTCCAGTTTATAAGAAAGATCAGGTGGTGATTCCTCCTTATCTGGTAGATACTGAGGTAACGCGTAAGGATCTTACAGGCTATTATCATGAGGTGAGCCGCTTTGATTACTATGTGGGAGTTGTGACTCAAGAGTTAAAAAGGCAGGGGGTGTTAGAGAATACTCTTATCATTGTGGCTGCGGATAATGGGCGTCCATTTCCGCGCTGTAAATCACGGATGTATGATAGTGGCATCAAGACTCCATTTGTTGTCCACTGCCCTAAATTGATTAAGAAACCATCGGTGACTAAAAGCCTCGTCAGCACGATTGATGTGAGTGCAACTTGCTTGGAGCTGGCTGGAGTGAAGAAGCCAGCGTGCGTCCAAGGTCAGAGCTTTGTTCCTATTTTGGGGGATCCAAATGCTGAGGTCCGCGAGGTGATATTTTCAGAACACAACTGGCATGTTTATAAAAATCATGAACGAATGATGCGCTTTGGAAATTACGTTTACATCAAGAATAATTACCCGAATCAACAGAATCTCTGCAGTGAATCTGATACATATTATCCTGCTGGTGAAGAATTATGGAAAGCTCATGCTGCGGGCAAAACGATATCTCAACAGCAACAAATATTTGCTAATCCCTGCCCAGATGAAGAGCTTTTTGATGTGAGTAAAGACCCACATCAGTTTACTAATTTAGCGGGTGATCCTCAGTATGCTAAGCAGCTTGAGAAAGGTAGAGATTTGATTGAGAAATGGACATTGCAAACAGGGGACTCGATTCCTCAGAACCCGACACCTAGTCGCCACGCGCCACCACAGATAGTGGATGGTAAGATAATTCCGCCGTTGAAGGGGAAGAAGAAAACTCCGCATGGTGAGATGTCAGGCGCTTCAGCGAATGCTGGGCAAGTGAATCATCCTGGACCCATCAAGCTTCGATCTGAGTAGCCAATCAAGTATTTGGTTTTAAATCACGGTGGTTTTAAATCTCAGGTAATAGAATAAAAATAGCGACCTGTGGTAAAACAGAATCTTAAGCCCCCTCCCAAAAGCTTAAGACCAAAAACCACAGGTCGCTGGGAATTAAATGGAGTAAAATGGACGAGAAATCAAGTAATACCTTAACTTATTATCAAAAAAAATTAAATGAATATACCTTGTAGATACAGTTTAGGTGTTAATCTGAAAGATAGTAAAAAACTATCGAGATTTGATAATTCCTTCTACTATACCACGAGCAGCTAAGCTCTGATACCATGACTGTGCGCAGCGACGTCGTTCGTATGGATTACTAATAAATCCGCACTCTACGAGGACTGCGGGGCATTTGGTTTGATTCAGGACTGCAAATCCCATTCCGTATTTGATGCCTCGGTTGCGAGTCTTGGTGTGGCGGCTGACTCTACTTTGGATATTAGCTGCTATTCTTTTTCCTTTTGCGCTAGCATAGAATGTTTCTACTCCTTTGATAGAGGTGTTATTGTGAGCGTTGAAATGAATGCTCACGAAGATAGCATCTTTGTATCTGTTAGCCACTGCTGCGCGCTGTGCTAGGGTGAGATAGACATCACTTCTGCGTGTTAATCTAACAGGTATTTTCTTAGCCTTGAGTAGAGCTTCTACTTTCTTGGCTACTTTAAGGTTCAGATAGGCTTCACTGACTCCTCCCCATTTAGCTCCTCTGTCTCTGCCACCGTGTCCTGGATCGATAACCACAGTGGTGTACTTACCAGCGAATGCAGTAGATGCACATGCTAAGAGCATGAGGATTGAGAGAAAGGCGCTAATCATAGGTTTATGATACATCTTAAAATGGCTTAGGGAAAGTAATTTTTTTAAGAAAGGTAAATCATCACTTTATACGAAGCATCTGAGTAGTCCAATTCTCTCTAGCCATCAATTTTTTCTCTGAGCATCTGACGGAGTGACTTAGAGAAGAATGGTCTGATCAGTCCGTAGAGCAGGTAACAAGTGAAAATGAGTGCTGGTGTGTAGGAGCGGGTGATTTCATTAAAAATGAGTCCAATAACAAGAGCTCCACCTAGAATGCCCCAAACTGAGCCTTTGGTGCTGAAGTCCACTTTCTTAAAGCTAGGGTAACGAACATTACTGATCATTAGAAATGAAAGCCCTAGCATAGCACCTACAAGTACGTAGTTCCAGCCTCCGAGGTTTTTCCCTCCTTCGTAGAAGTTTGTGAGTAGATAGGTGATGGATGCGATGAATCCAGCTGCCATCGGGATGGGGATTCCGAGGAAATCTTTACTGCTATTATCATCTGGCATTACTGCTAGGCAGTTAAATCTAGCCAGACGCATGGCTCCGCAGAGTAGATAAGAGAATGCGACTGCCCAGCCGAGCCAGCTGATTTCTTCTGGGAGATTAAATAGCACCGTTTTAGACACGAGCAGTGCAGGAGCCATGCCGAAGGAGATGACGTCAGCGATGGAGTCAAATTCTCTCCCGAACGGTGATTCTCTACCACCAATCCGAGCGAGTCTGCCATCTAACAAATCGAATAGACATGAACCAAAGATATAGAGTATAGCCTTTTGGTAATAATCATAAATCATCGTCTTATTAATATCCGCCACATCCATTTCTAGTTGCAGCTCGAAGTGCATTCCTTGAATGATGGAAAGCACAGCCAAGAACCCGCACAGCAAGTTTCCTGCCGTCATCAGATTTGGGAGAAGATAGATCTTAGGCTCTAGGCTCTCAATCGTGACGGTGTGCAGCGTCTTCGCTTCATCGTTAGATTTCGGTGAGTTGTTTTCTGATGGTTGATCGCTCATGCAGGGACAGATGAGCATAGATTGAGAGAAAGAAACAGTGGAAAATTTCCTGCCAAGCATGTATGAGTCTGTTTATGAATGAGCAAGTAGATCTAAATGTAATCACAGAGGAGACCACGATGGTGGAAATCACTACGAAGTATCCGGGGGCTAGGCGTGCGTTATTTTCGCGCTATCACATCGGTGGATGTAGTTCTTGCGCGTATCGAGATGGTGAGACGCTGGCAGAGGTCTGTGGTAGAAATGAGATCGAGCTGAAGGAGGTGATAGAGCATATTGTAAACAGTCATTTAGAAGATAAGAAGATGCTCATTGAGCCTTTAGCTGCCAAGAAGCTGTTAGATGAGGGAGCAGAGGTAAGGTTTATAGATACCAGGACGAGAGAGGAGCATGAGGCTGTGGCTATCCCTGACTCTTACTTTATGACTCAGGAGTTACAGCAGGAGATTTTTGGCAAATGGGATAGGTCTGAGAAGCTTACTATCATTATTTATGATCATACTGGTAAGAGTGCGATAGATACTTGTGCTTGGTTCAGAGGGCACGAGATGAAGAACACTTTTGCCTTGGTTGGTGGGATAGATTCTTGGAGTCAGCTGGTGGATAGTTCTATCTCGCGTTATCGCTTGGAAATGTAGCTCGATCTGGTGCGTATATTGACTAGAATTAAGTTACCTAAACCATTCTAGGAATTTTGATACAGCTGAGGTGTGTTTTTATTTAGGAATTTACGAAAGTCCTAACTCAAGTAGAATAAAGGAATTCTAATGCTTATTAGATGGCTTGAGGTAACAGAATGTGATTTTTCTCAAAATGCTTCTTTACTAGATGCGTTTGATTCGCAGAATAAACAACTGTTATTACTAGTTACAAACACACCCACAACACATTCGATTAAAAATCATGAAACATTTAGCTATTAGCCCGCTTAAAACTGCAGGCATTACACTATCCACAATCCTACTCACAGCAGCACCATTACTTGCTCAAGATAAACCTGATGCTCCTTCTTCCAAGAGTGCGCTTGATGCTTATCTACTTGATGGTGGACCATTAACCATTTTCATTGTTGCATTTGGTCTCATCTCCCTGATTGGACTTTCAGTTTACAATTTCATCAACTTATCAAAATC
>CAKZMG010000163.1 GCA_937128235.1 uncultured Verrucomicrobiales bacterium | reverse complement strand
GATTTACTTGGGGTGGGAATTTGGGTAGTTTGGTGATTATGGATTTGGAGAAGATGATTAAGTCGGGATGGTTTCAGGTGGTGTCTGTGGGGGTTATGGTTGCACTTCTATATCACGCATTTTTAGGGGCTAAGTATCCTGAGTCAGTTTCGTTTGAGGCGACTCGTGTTGGTTGGTATGAGGGGAATTTTTATGTGAAGGTTGTTGATCTTGGAGTTGATGAAGTTCGGTTTGTTTGGAAGGATGGGACGGGGGCTAGGTATGGTAGTATTGGGGCTTGGAAAGATGAGCTGGCGGAGAATGGTAGGGATTTGGTGTTTGCGATGAATGGGGGAATGTATGAAGAGGATGGAGCACCGAAGGGTCTTTTTATCGAGAAGGGGGAGGTGCAGTCAGAAATTGATTTGTTAGAGGAGGGATATGGGAATTTTTATATGCAGCCTAATGGGGTGTTTTTTATTACGAATGATGGGGTGGCGGGGATTTGTAAGACGGAAAACTTCAGTCAGCAGAAGAAGGTAAGGTTTGCGACTCAGTCAGGGCCGATGCTGTTGATCGATGGGGAGATGAATGGGAAGTTTAGACATGGCTCCGATAACAAGCACATTCGGAATGGGGTGGGTCTGTTAGAGGATGGGAGATTGGTTTTTGCGATGAGTAAGCTGGAGGTAAGTTTTTATGATTTTGCTTATTTTCTAAAGGAGAGAGGGTGTAAAAATGCGCTTTATCTGGATGGTTTTGTATCGAGAATGTATGCTCCTGAGAGTGGTGTGGAGCAGCTGGGTGGGGACTTTGGGGTGATGATAGGGGTTGTGAAGTGAGGCGTGTTAACTGCATAAGGTTCGCCTACAGCGAACGATGGATCATGAATTTTTACCTAGGGATGCGTCGCGTTGCTCCTTTCCCTAGGCTGGTATAAATTTCACCTTTGGTGAAAGGGAAGTGGATTCTAGGTTAATAAGGTGTGTAGTGTTTTACGCTCTTCTTCATCGGTTATATTTTCTAGCACTTCTTTGATGTTGGGGATGGTGAGGGCTTCGTTTTTGGTTTGTGCTGTGTCTCTGGGATATTTCTCAGGGGAAAATTTCTCGGTGAGGTGGAGACATGCCCAGGCGCGCCATATTCTTAGTTTGGCGTTGGGTTGGTTCATGTTCATTCTGCTGGCTAGGTGCTGGAAGTGGCGGACTGGGTTTCCTAGGAATTGGTCATCGGGCGCATTTTGGATGATCCACAGGATGGCTTGATAAGTATCTTGGACAGCTAGGGGTAAGTTTTTGGGAGTCGATGCCATGAAGGATTTGTCTAGCTGGAGGATGGCTTGGGCGGGGGAGCCGGATAGCCAGAGCGACTGAGCTAGTTCTCGGCAGGATTGGAAATAGTCAGGCCCACAAGCTTCCCTGTGTTTTCTGGTGTGAGTGATGGGTAAGAGCTCACTTATAGTGGGCAAGTGAGGGCAGGGAGAATTGACGATGGGTGAAGATTTTGACATTAGATTATGCTTGTTAGTTTAGCGGATGAGAGGCAAAAGCCTATCTCTAATTCTGATGTAATTTTTTCCATTCATTTTGGCACCCAATCTAACAGCTTCTAACAATGCGTTCATTCCTCGAAATATCTGGATCGGGGTGGTGTTCTTTTTGTTATCTGTAGCTCCGGGTTTATGGGCACCGGCGGCGATCAATATTTTAGACGCTTACAATGCCATCTGGGTGATCGATTACACGACTGCGATTGGCCCTGCGATGGCGATTCTTTCCACACTGATGTTTGCTTCGCTAGCGGACAGGAAGTATGAGGCACAGATCCTGTTAGGGGTGCTTTCCATTTCTGGTGCGGTGTTTCTGTGGTTGTCATTTTCGAGTCTGGAGTGGGGTTGGAGCCCCTGGTGGTATCTCATTTTTCAAGCGTGTAATGCATTCATCGCAGCACCGATGTGGATACTGCTGACGAAGGTAGCGCTGGTGCACTCGCGGAATGCGGAGCGGGATTTTCCGTTGTTTAGGCTGTGGGGCACAGTGGGCTGGATCGCAGCAGGCTTAGCGGTTAGCTGGCTGGCAATGGATGCCTCTGCGACTACTGGTAAAATGGCTAGCGG
>CAKZMG010000162.1 GCA_937128235.1 uncultured Verrucomicrobiales bacterium | reverse complement strand
GAGATGTCAAATGTTCCACCACCGAGGTCATACACGGCGATCTTTTCGTCTGACTTCTTATCAAGTCCATAAGCGAGTGCTGCTGCGGTAGGTTCGTTGATGATGCGGCGGACTTTTAGTCCTGCGATTTCACCAGCGGCTTTCGTTGCGTTACGCTGTGAGTCATTGAAGTAAGCAGGGACTGTGATCACTGCTTCAGAGATAGTTTCTCCGAGCTTAGTCTCTGCATCTGCCTTGAGCTTGCCCAGCACCATCGCAGCGATTTCCTGTGGTGAGTATACTTTCTTTTCACCAGCTACGTCCACCTGAATGTGTGCGTCACCGTTGTCTGCCTTTACGATTTCGTAGGGGAGACGCTTGTCGTCAGCAGTGAGTTCATCGAATTTGCGCCCGATGAGTCTTTTCGCTGAGAAAATAGTGTTCGTTGGGTTAGTGACAGCTTGGCGCTTTGCCGCTTGTCCTACCAGACGCTCACCTGATTTAGTGAATGCCACTACTGATGGAGTAGTGCGTGCGCCTTCTGAGTTTTCTAGAACTGTAGCTTCACCGCCGTCCATGACAGCCATGCATGAGTTCGTAGTTCCGAGGTCGATTCCTAATATTTTAGCCATAATTTTTGTTTAGTTTGTTATTTGTTATTTTTGAAATGGTTTAGTGTCATCTCATATGCAAATGCCGTGCCAACATAATTTGGTGCTGAAATTGAGCTAGTTATGTATATTTTAATTCTTTAGTATCCTTGTGAGTGACATTTTGTCACAACTGAGTGAGAAATTTTGTCACTCTTTAGTCATTTGGGTCAATTTCTGTTTGAAATTAGCGATTAGTTAAAAACAATTAAACATACCTTTACTTCTAAGAGTTGCTTTGCTATTTAAGGATACTCACCCCTAACTATTAAAATGAACAATAAAATTACTTTAGCACTAAGTGTGCTTACTCTAGCAAGTGTGGCTTCGGCTCAAACGATAGTATCTTCTCCTACTATTGGAAATATACAACTAACATCAGCAACAACAGCGACTCAGACTGTAACATGGGCTCCCGCTGGGTTAGGAGGTACTTACACTACATCTATCAATCACGTGCTTGACACCACAGGAGCATCTGGAAGTTACAGCTTATCATTGGCAAGTACAGTGAGGTTAGGCATCTCAGGAACTGGGGTGAATGGTGATAACGTTTCTATCATCACAAGCTGGGCTCCCAGCCATGTGAGCTCTTCTGGACCTGCAGCAGGTTGGGCATGGGATGCATTCCCAGCTGGTAACGTGACTCAATTCAATACTCTAGCAGGATCAGTTCATGCAGATAATGCAGTTTTAGGGTCATTTACGATTGATGCTACTCCAAATACAGCAGATTTCCAAATCAATGGAACAGGAACAATCACAAGCAGTGATTATATACAAGTTCCAGGTAAGAAGACTTTTGCATGGAGTGCAACTGCGGTGCCTGAGCCAAGCTCAACGTTACTCATGGGCTTAGCTGGTTCATTCTGCCTCATCAGGCGCAAGAGATAAACATCCTGTTAAAATTTCTTTTCAATTTCTATCCTAAAGCACCTATGTAGTCTGGTGCTTTAGGATTTTTTTTTAAATTGTTCTAGAGCAGAACTCTCTCTCCATTTTTATGGTGACTAGGATCATGATTCAATTAAAATGGTAATTGAAAAAACTTTTTTGCTAACTTTCTTCAGAGTTCACTGATTAGTAGTTAACTTATTCTGTATCCATGGCAACCCAACAACTATCAACCAGTGATTTCATCAGGCTACTGACTGAACATCAGATCCCTATCAGAGGGCTGATCCTGTCTATGGCTCCTGGTTGCCAGGATGTGAACGATATTTTACAGGATATCAATGTGGTACTCTGGGAAAAAAAGAACAGCTACACTCAAGGGACAAATTTTAAAGCTTGGGCGTATGCCATTTCGCGCATCAAAGTCATGCAATACTGGGATCAACAGCGCAAACTTGGAAAAATCTCGCTGTCTAACGAATTTCTGGAAACCATCGCAGAAGCGAGGAGCAAGGACACCCCCAGCTACCTTGAAGATAAGTTACAAAAACTCAATCACTGCCTGAGTTTACTCAAGGAAAAAGAGCAACAACTGGTACATGCCCGATACTCAGAAAGCATCACGCTAGAAAGCTACGCATCTCAAGTAGGTAGCACCACTGGCACAATGAAAGTCAACTTATATAGGATCAAAAAGAAGCTCAAATCTTGTGTTGAAAAGAAGATAACTCCCAACTCTAATCTCTCATAAAATGGAACTTTTAGAACTAGAATCATTGATCAACGCTCTTAATGATAAGCAAATCTCCGCAGAAGACTTGGTAAGGCTTGAGGCTGAAGTGAGCCAGAATCCTGAGAGCCTGCAGTGCTACTTAGCGATGATGGATATTGAAAATTTACTCCACCACCAATGCAATCTTAACGACTCTATCAAACCTGTGGTTCTCGTAGAGCAGGTTTTAAAACACCAAAAAGCGAAAACTTGGAAACTGGTAGCTCTCTCCACCGCTGCGCTATTACTCATAGGCATCTTGTCTCTCACCTTGTTTGTTAGTGATAGAGCGCCTCTGACTTTCGCTCTAGGACCAGACACTCAATATTCTCTAAGCCATAGTAATGCGAAGGCTGATACAGAAGAATTAGTAATGAAGAAAGGTTCTCGTTTGAAACTAGAGTATGGTACAGCACAGCTCACCTTTGCATCAGGTGTGAAAGCCGTCATTAAAGCTCCCGCTGACATTGAAATGCTGGAACTCGACAAGATCAGGATGCAGACGGGAACAGCTTGGTATAATGTTCCTTCTGGTGCTGAAGGATTCACTGTCCTCACCTCTGAGTTAAAAGTGGTGGATCTCGGGACAGAATTTGGCATCTTAGCTAGTCTTGATTCCCCAGATGAGGTTCATGTTATAGAGGGAAAGGTTCAAGTATCGTCTGTGAAACATGCAAGTGATGTCCATGACTTAGTGAGTAGCCAGGCAGTAAAAAGGAACTCGTTTGGCAAACTAGATAACACATCATTTAATGAAGCTCTATTCATCAATAAACTACCCACCTCAAGCGAACCGTTTATCGTGCTGCAAGATCAGTTCAATAATGGATTGCTGAATTGGAGCAATTCCAAAGGAAATGCTATTATAGCAGAAGGGGACTATGGTAACAATTGCCAACTTAATACACTAGGTCAAAGTGACCACTCGCTATTGCATTTTGACTCAACAGGAAAGCTTATTAAATCTGAAGGACAGAATTACTTAGTTTTGGGAGATAGATCAAATCCTGCTCCTAACTCTATCATCAAACAATTCAAAATCAATAAAGGCAGAATTTATACCGTGTATTTCCGTCATGCCGCTAGCCAGAACGGACTGCAAAAGCTCTCTGTTTCGGTGGACTTTAATAAGCAAATTATAGAGTCACATCAGTACGATTCTTCTCCTTCAAGATGGACCAGCAACTCCTTCATTTTCACCTCAAAAAAAGATGGATACGCAACCATTAATTTCAATAATAACGGGTCAATTGATTCTAAAGACTCTGATACACTTTTAGATAGCGTGCTAGTCACTAGCTCGCCTAACAAAAAATCTTCTAGCAAGTAGGCTAGATTTGACACAAAAAGAAATAAACCAAAATAAATACAATGAACAATAATACAAGAATTAACAAATACGCAGTTGCTCTCGCCGCATCTACTGCACTTATAAGCTCAAGCTCAGCTGCAAGCATCTTATGGGGAACATTTAATAATGACCCAAGTGCTGATACAGAAGTGAGCACTAACGGAACTCTCGTCGAGGCGCTCAACCTTGTTTCAGCTGATGGTGCAGTTGCTGGTGCCACTACAACTGTAAATGGGGTGACATTCACTGGCACAAATCTATTCGGTAATACCTATGGTTTTACAACAGGAGTCTCAACAGGCGCTACTGGACTGGACAGTCTTTATGCTAATTTTAGCTTCAATGGTGGCGACATCACGTTAGGCGGATTAAATAGTGGAGATCAGTATGAGATCCAGGTTTTCTTTGGTGATAACCGTAATGGAGTTACTGCTGCTCGGCAGATGGCTGTTGGAACAGCTCAACCAACTTTTGATGCAACATCATCGGAAAATGGGGCTGACGGAACTTGGGTGATTGGTACCTTCACTGCAGATGCCGGCACACAAACTTTTCATAGCGCATTTTCAGGAAGTTCTACGACTGAAGTTAATGCCTATCAACTCAGAAATGTAACCGTTCCTGAGCCGTCATCAACAGCTCTTCTTGGACTTGGTGGACTAGCTCTCATCTTAAGACGACGTAAATAGTTCTTGATCTACTTAAGTATCAAATTTTCAAATCTTGGTTTTCATTCTGGAGACCAAGATTTTTTTATCCTTCTCAAAGCTCATATCCAAACTCTTTTATAAACGGCATGAGTTTATCCAAATGAGGATTTAATAACTCTTTATAATTTTTCCAACGCGCAACCGAGCTACTATATACTGCCTTACCGACATCAGCATAGGTGGGAGAAAATACTGCTTTTTTGCTAATATGCTGCTGAACATCTTCTTGTGATTGACTCCACTCTAAACCCAGATGCTGTGTCACTCGTTTTGCTTGCCCCTCAAAGTCACTAACACAATCTTCATATTTAACTTCTATCCACGGATTCACCAACTTGTGACGAATATCCAGCCACATTTGCATGGTGAAACAATAATAGTCCACTGCCTCCTCAATAGTAAGCCAGTTAATGCTCCAGTCATTCACACCCACAGGTTGCATGTATGAGCTAATCACCACATCTCTGGGGTCTCTTAATGCGAAAACAATAGGCGCATCTGGAAAGAATCTAGCGATGACAGCTAATCGAGTAGTCAAAGCCGGGTTCTTATCTAACAACAATGAAGGACTACCAGATAGTTTCGACAAAACAGACCTTTCCCAATGAAGCTTATATTCTCTTCTGGCTATTCTTATAGGATTTTTTGTTAGGTTATTTAAAAGCTCAGAAAAATGAGTTTCGGTTTGATCATTTTTCAAGACTGTAGGCATCCAAACCGTATTATGAAACATGAAAGTTTCATCGGCACTGATCACTTCTGGATGCGCATCTAGCACTTGCTCGATTAGTGTAGTTCCACTCCTTGGGTGTCCTAGTAAGAAGCTATGTTTATGAGAATTAGATAAATTTGAAGACACGTTTTCTGCTTCATTTTTCCAACGCTCCAGTGTCGTGTCATCCAGCTGCTTACACAACCCAGAAAGAATATTGGTCACCCCACTACGACCACGCTCAGCTATCTTATAGGCATCAGTGCCTCTGTGAAAAGACTTAGCCTTCTCAAGAGCTTCCGCAGCTTTTGTAAAATGACCGTGTTTATCATACACAGAAGCTAACTCATACTGTAAAGAAGAGATAAATACCACATTATCTTTGTTCGCTTTAGAAATCAATTCTTCTAGCACTCCTGCAGCTTCTTTATAATTTTCCCTACGTTTCAGTAATTTAGCATGAATAGCCAGAGATGCTTGTGTTTCTGAATTTTTTATCTTTTCTAATGCAGTCTCAGCTTCGGTTAGCTTGTTACTAAGTTCATAGATCTCTGCCTGCCTCACTAGAGAAACTTGTCTAAATTCTGCTATTAGTTCCGCTTCTTTCAAAGCCTTAATCGCTAGAGAATATTGACGAATGTATTGGCACACATTTGCTAGTTGTAGCCACAATGTAGGGTCTTGTTTAGCATGGGTGAATACCTTTTTTACGCAAGCTACAGCCTTGTCAGGATCATCTACAGAAAAGTAACATTTCGCCATTTCTAGATGAGCAAATGGATCACCTGGATCTCTCCGTAAGACTTCTTTAAAATGCTGCACAGCTAACATATACTGATTCGTCTGCATCGCCGTGAAAGCGGCTACTAACAGATCATCATCTTCTAATTTTTTTAAGGACTTAGCCATAAAATAGATACTCAGATTAGAGCTACCTAAGCAAATCATTTAATGAATAAATCTCTCAAGTTCATGAGATGTATGTATTAGAATCAAAAATAACTCGAACCTCTGCCGAATCAGTATCGAGCAATCTAACTATCTTTAGATGTTATCAAGTTTTGGTGCGCTTATGCTAAAACTCTACGATTTTATCCTAGATTTTGCATTGCTATTTGACTAGATTAATAGAAGATGCTGTAAATACTATAAATATACATTTTCTGCTAACTTTTAACTCTTCAATCTGATATGTAATTATGAAAACCCCAACCGTTAACACCCCAAAGTTGCCTTCCAAAGGTTTTGCTCTCATTTCAAGTATCATTATCATGAGTTTGCTCATGATGGTATCTTTGGCTATGTTGAGTCTGAGCAGTGTTTCATCACGTAGCTCAAATGTTGATAAAGCGCAAATGCAAGCTCAAGCCAATGCTAGGATGGCTCTGATGATCGCAATAGGTGAGCTGCAATCAGAAATGGGACCAGACATGCGTATTAGTGCCGAATCTGCTATTTTTGATACAGATAAAACCACAGCCCAAATAGATGGAGTTCAGCAATCTCATTGGCTGTCTAGTTACAATGCCTGGGGAAACTGGCTAAATGATGAATATGAGATAGAGGGAGCTTCTAGCCCAATTAGTATTTCCCAAACATATGTAAATAAACGCAGCCCAATGTTTCGCAGGTGGCTTCTTTCTTTACCTGAAGACCAGATCAGAAATATAGATGCGGCTGTTGATGGAGCGGGTCTAAACGAGGATAACTCTGTGATTCTAGTAGGTGAAGGTTCTCTTGGCGAAATCAGCCAAGATCAGCAACACTCTGTTACTCGTGCATATTTAAAAGAAATAGAAGAAGGAAATTATGCTTGGTGGATAGGTCCAGAGAATCATAAAGCTAAGACTAACATTTATAAAACAAGTGATCCAATATCAGTTTCAGATATCGAGACCTCTCAAGGAAATACTGACGAAATAGGCATTAGTAGCATCGAAGGATTTGATGAAATTTCAGATGATGATCAGCTTGCAAAAAAACTTATTTCGCATCAGTCGCTCCGCTCGGCATCAGTCAGCAAAGAGCACGTTGGAAAGCATTTCTTTCACCTCACTGCCCACAGTAAAGGGCTTCTCACCAGTGTGAGGACTGGAGCGCTAAAAAAAGATCTGAGTTTGCTACTGGAGCAGAACGACATGCCATACAAATACCAGTTTAAACCTAATGATCTCCGAGAGCCTTCTATCAGACCAATGAGCGCAGATTTGAAATCTAAAAATCCTAAAAAACCGAATCGTCATTTTACCTCATGGACGAGACTCCGGCATTACTATCGCATGTATCGTCAAACTAGTGATGCTACTAATCAAGGAACCGCTGGATCAGGAAATCTACAATGGGACAACTACACTCCTTGGACAAAAGTAGTCAGCCCAATGATGGGGCGAACTTGGCAGGGATCTAATACATATTACAGGATGCCAATCATGGCTAAGCTAACATTTATCTACAGCCTGCAAAGTATACCGGTTCCTAACAGTACTCCAAAAAAATACAATTGCTACCTCGTGTATACGCCTATTTACACCTTCTGGAATCCTTATAATGTAGAGCTACGAATCCCTAATAACTTGCTAGGTACTCTGTCTCTTCCCTACAAAATATTGCCTCTAGGCTACTATTCCTACCTTCATGGCAGCCAGCGAGGTGGCTTACAACCAATCTCAGTAGCCAAGCTTGCAGACCATGGCTCACGATTCCTTTCAGACAAATCTAGTGAGATAGTATTCAAACCAGGTGAGCTTAAAATGTTCTCGTATCGAAGCAGTGGAAATGGAACAGGAAAACAAACTCGGTTTCTTCCAGGATTCGACCCGCAAGCTATCGGTGGAGATAAAATGCTAATTCATAAAAATGTAACAGCTAGCCAAAGTCCAGGTGTGGCACTTACTTTTGCTAATCCTGCCGACCAATCTGGGAATGTCTGGTTCGGAAACACTCCTGGTTCTCTCAATAATGTATTTTTCTGGCAGCAAGCTGGAAATTCAAACTGGCTACCTAACACGTATGCTCATGATTGGTTTCAAAAAGACCAAGTCAACACACGTATCAATCCAGAAGGCTCTGCCGAAATAGGAAAATGGCAATTTTCAGATAATGAACCACTCCCTTTTGCCTTTAATCAATTTGTTATCAAGACTGCCTCAGAGTTTGAATACGATAGTATTAATTGGAATAAAGACTGGCGTTCTAAAAATTGGATGCAAGCGCCACCCTATTATTTTGGTAGTGCGCAGTTTATTTCTAAGAACAATAAAATCGCACACACTCAACGTCTAGACAACCCCTACACCATGCATTTCGGACCAATGTCAGGTGCTGATATGCCTAGAGTAGTTCCCCATATTGGTGATAATGCCTTTCTAGGATCAGGCTCGTCACCGCATGAGAAAGTTACAGCTGCAGTTTTATTAGAGCTACCTACTGCCCCTCTATCAAGCTTGGCTGGATTTTCTAACATGAGAACAAACCCTGGCTGGGTGGATTCTTCACAAATGCAAACTGGTGATAAAGGATACTATGGTCCATGGAACTCTCAGAATAATCCTTTCGCAAAGACATACTCATACCAAAGTGGAGTCACTGGTGGGGGGCTAGGCAACTCATTCATCCATCCTATTCTTCCTCGCACAGATGTTTATCGCTACTTTGATAACTCAAAGAGCCAAGATGTTTCTAACTGGAACAACAACACCACAGAACGTGATAACGAGTCATTCTGCGACTATTGGGATCACACATTTTTACTCAATGATGCGCTATGGGATGACTATTTTGTCTCATCTCTAGCCGATCAGTCTAGGGCGGGAGCATCTTCTGCATTAAGCCTAGAAGCTAACATTGAGCAAACCTTTCAGTTAGGTAAAACACCTTCTAACAGACGCTATCATTTCTTAGATGCTACTCAAGATTCTCAGACAATCAAAGATGAACTAAAAGCTGAAGACGGCTATCTGAAATCAGCTAAATACTTGATCGCGGATGGGATGTTTAATGTGAATAGCACTTCAGTAGATGCTTGGTATGCACTCTTCTCAGGGATAAGATCTCGTGAACTGGTAGCTAGAGAAGGGGGAGGCTTGAAAAAAATAGCTATCCCGAGCGATAAAAAAATCGCAATTTCTCGCTTTAATACTGCAGTCTCTGACAAAGAAATGGACTCACCTGAGCACGGTGTAAATCTCGCTAACGGCAATAGAGCGTGGTCTGGTGTGCGTTTCCTCAGCGAGGAGCAGCTATTGAAACTAGCTGAAGAATGCGTCAAGCAAGTCAAGCTCAGAGGACCATTCTTAAACTATTCTGAATTTATTAACAGAAGGCTGTCTAATGATGAATTAGGCACTATGGGAGCACTACAAGCTGCCATTGACTATGATGATGAATCTCCAGACTCTAACTCTATCAACTACAAGTTCAAAAATGGTCCAGATTATATGATCAAGGCGAATCAGCTTGGTGATCACGACTATAAAACACCTGAAGCTGCAACGGGATCACGTTTCACAGCTGCTCCAGGCTATGTGATTCAATCAGACATACTTAAACCTATTAGTAATACTCTCTCAGTGCGAGACGATACTTTCCGTATACGAGCCTATGGTGAATCAGTAGATGCGGCTGGTAAAGTCACAGCCAGAGCATGGTGTGAAGCTATCGTCCAGCGTTATCCAGACTATTGTGATACTAGTAATGATTCAGACGTGGCTGCAAGGGTTATGGATGAAAATGGAAAGTTTTCAGACAATCCAGAATTGAGTGATGTTAACAAAAAATTTGGACGCAAATTCAGAATAGAAAGCTTCCGTTGGCTATCAAAAGACGAAATTTAAAAATAACGTATAAAAAATACTATCCATTTTTTCATGAAAAATAATCTAATCTTATCACTACTCGCCCTATTCACTAGTATCTTGAGTTTATCTGCTCAAGCTCCTCAAGACGAACAAGAGAGTAAAGTTCGCGGAAGAAAAGCCTACTTTGTTTGCACTAGCTTTCCTGAGGATTTTAAAAATCCCATCACCATCCGTGCTGGAAAGAAAATACATAAGATAGAACTCTCAAAGCGTATGGCCAGCTCAGCGATAAAAATCCCGAAAGATGGAGTTATTGAAGTAGTGCGCCTTATCCAAAATCCTAAACAAGATGAAGATCCCTATCGTGTGATAGGGAAAGTAAAAGTAGCTGAAAATACTAGAGAAGCTTTGATCATTCTTAACTCGCGTCGCGACAAAGAAACAAAGGAGGAGATCTACGCTGCTAGTGCTCATGATTTAGCAAAATTCAAGGGTGGTGATTACCTTTACGTTAACTTATCACCAGCTAATATTGCCGTCCATCTAGGCAAAAAAAAGCTACTAGTTAAGCCGAATTCATATCAAATATTCAACGCCAATAATCTCACAAAATCAACGAATGTTCCTGTTCAATACTTGTATAGTAGCCGTGACAAGGCATGGAAGCTTCTCAGTGCTTCTACCATTGTTCTCCGTCCGACAAGACGAGAAATTTGTGTTTTTAGTTGGAATAAAAAATACCAAAGAGTGAAATATCATGGCATTACATTCCCTGTAGAACAAAACTAAATTACCTCAGGAATTTCACCTTCTCGCCTTTGACCTTGTTCGTTGGTCTGCCAGTATTTTCCTGAAAGAGTATCTAGGCAGGTGAGCCAGCCTCCGCCGTAGGCGCAGGTGTCTAGGCAGATAGTATGTCCTATGTTGGTAGGTGAATCTCCTTGGATGGTGTGACCGCAGATGACTGTCTTCCCGCTCATGTGAGGCTCCGCTTCGTAGAATCTCTGGTAATAAAAGGTCTCCGGGTCTTGATCTGTTAGAGCGAGATTAGGTTCGACACCGGCATGGACGAGGATGTGCTGATCAGTCTCATGGTAGAGTTCTGCGCTGGTGATGAACTCCCAGTGCTCTTCTGGAATGCCTTTGAATTTTCCTCCGTAGTTTGCGAGTGTGTCATTCCCACCGCAGAGTGCGCTGAGGAATCTTTCTTTGTGATGTGGTGCTTCGAGCGCACGGATCATTTGGATTTCGTGATTGCCCATGAGATGGATGAAATTGTGCGTTTTTTTCAACTCTAACAATCGCTCGATGACGCCTCGTGAATCAGGTCCTCGGTCCACGTAGTCACCCAGAGTTACGATGAGGTCATCGGCTGTGGGTTGGATGGTTTCGAGCATGGTTTCTAGTGAAACACGGCAGCCGTGAATGTCTCCAATTACTAAAATTCTTTTCATGGTTTGAGCATAGTGATGTAGATGGAATTGCCAAGCTTTGAGCTTGCTCATCATCGTTTTCTGGGGATAGGTGAATTCATGAAACCTTATGAAGATCTGGGCGAGTCCAGAATAGATGATAAAACGGTGCTTTCTCTGCACAAGCGAGACGGAGAATTTTATCTAAAATACAATGGCAATGATCTGATGAGCACTGCTTATACATACTCTGAGGAAATGCTGGCGGATGTGGGGTGTAAGCATATTTTGCCAGATAAATCTACCAGACCAGCGAAACCTCGTGTCCTTATTGGCGGACTAGGGCTGGGGTTTACGTTGAAGAGAACGTTGCAGCTAGTCGGCAGGCCTGCACAAGTTGAGGTGGCGGAGTTAATGCAGCCACTTGTGGAGTGGAGTCGCACATTTTTAGTGGAGTGTAATGGACCGCTGTTAGAAGATCCGCGCACCTTGATTAGTCAGGGGGACTTGTTTGATATTATTTCTAACAAGCAGAGTAATAGCTACGATGCTCTATTGTTAGATATCGATAATACCCCGGACGATCTCATTAAAAATGGAAATCATCGACTCTACACGGTTGAGTTTTTAAAGAAAATTCAGCAGATCTTAACACCTGGAGGTAAGGTTTCCTACTGGCTTTCTGAGCCTGCTCCTAAGTTTAAGAAGGTATTAGAAAAGGTGGGGTTTGTGGTGGAGGCTCATGCCGCCAAGGCACACGAGAGAGCGAAACGTGCGAGACACTGCATTTATGTTTGTAGCGTGAAGCAGGGGTAAGTTTTTGCTTGGAGTGAAGGGACTTAGGTCTTTTAATTAAGTGATGAATAAAATGAATAGTTTTAAGTTCTGCATGATAGTTTTAGCCAGTGTGGCTGGTGGGTTTGGTGTTGCGGGTTGTGCTGGTGGTGGGACCTCCGGTGTGCCTGCTGTGAGCAGATCTATGAAGGTGGCGGATATGCCAGTGGCGTATGATGATCCTGGTATTTTTAAGAAGTATGACTCGCTAGGGGACAGCGTGATGAATGATACTTGGACGCGGAAGTTTGATGCGTCTGGTATTTCATTTAATAATAAGCGAACATGCACGCTGGTGACCCGTCAGCATGTGGTGATGGCTAATCATTATCAACGTAAGATACCCAGCTCAGTGGTTTTTCATGACAGGAATGGTAAGCGACTTGAGAGGGTATTAGTGGCTGCTCGACGTGTGCATGGTGATTGTGCTGTGGGCTTGCTCAATGAGCCAGTGCCAGCTGGGTATAAGGCGTATCCATTGTTAGCTCCTAATGAGGGCTTGGAAGAAAGGATAAAAGGAGAGTTTGTCCTCGTTACAGATCAGAAGAAACGTGTGTTCGTGCATGAAGTAAGGGGGGTGTCAAAAGAGATGATTTTTCTAACTTATGATGCTAAAAAGAAGCTAGGCTACGGGAAAATGCTAGTATCAGGAGATAGCGGTAATCCATCATTCATCATGGTGAATGGTGAGCCAGTGTTAATAGAAACGCACCACACGGGTGGCGCGGGTGCGGGTCCATTTTACGGTAGTGCTGTAATTATCGAAAAACTTAAAGCACAGATTCAAGCACTGGGAGGTGTGGGTTCTGTTAGATTAGTAAGGTTCTAAATCACTATTTTTTATTAACGATAGGAATGTGCTTGAGATACTTGTGCTTGCTCTTTTCTACCCACTCGTGGTTCTGCTTGATGAGGACTTTGTTAGATGCTGTTAGGTATTTGAGCTTGAGGTAATTTTTAGGCTCTGGTTTTTTCGGATTTACCTTCTTAGTGCTCTTCTCTTGTTTGGTTATGACAAGTTTACGTGGGTTTGTAGTGGTTACTAAGATGTCAAAATATCTGGCACCTTCAGTTTGGTTAGAGCTTACCTCTACTAGCTCGTAGGTGCTTGATCTAGTAGGACCAGATCTAGAGAAACGGTGAAATCTCTTTTCTTGTAATCGAATAGGAGTGAGAATTTCTTTAGTGATGGCTGAGGTAGCTGGATCTTCAGTTACTTGTTTCTTGTCAGGTGATTTTTTGATCGTGGTTTCAGATTTGGCAATGATGACCTCGTGACTTAACGCTACTGTAGTAAGTAAGATGCTAGTGCATGCGATGGCGGGTATGATTTGTTTCTTTAGTTGTAGTTTCATTTTTTTATTTATGGTTATTGGTTTTTATTTATTGGGTTAGTTTGTTGGTTTTGTTTGCTCGAAGTTTGTGATTGTTGGTTGATTTATAGAGATAATACTCAGCGAGGATGAGGTTGATGCCAATGCTCAGCCAGAGTGATAGCTGGTAATTTGTCTCAGCGGTTATGCCCAGCGATGAGAGCAGAATTTGTAATGTTCTAAAGGTGATAGCTGTGGTCACTAGTGCGAACGATCTAGTGATCCAAGATTGGTGGGACTTGATGTTTCGTTTAAAAATAGCAACCATTCCTAAGACGAGTGTGGCTAGGGTGGCGAAGGATAGGAACAGGAAGCCGAACATTCCAGAGGTGCCGCCTTTCGCAACAAAGCTGAGAGCAACTCCAGTGGGGAACACGGTGGTGATGATGCTGAGTGCGTATATGTGACCGAGATATTTATGAACGCGAGGAGCGCGTTTTAGTAGTATTTTAGAATACTGGAGTAGGCTAGAAATGAGACATGTGAGACCTCCTATGACGTGTGCGTAAAGTGTGTATCTCCACCAGTCTTGCATGGTGAGTTCCATTCTCTCGAAGAGGAAACTATGCATGGTGTTAGGGAGGAAGTAGTCGAGGCTAGTCCAAAGTATGATACCCGTGCCTAGGTAGAGGATGCCCCAGAATAGAGCGGACTCGATAGAGGTAAGTTTTTTGTTGAGGAGTATTTGTGGTAAGTAAGACACGTTATAAATTTTATATCACACAATGCAGCAGCAGTTTGTAAATGCCGTGTAAATATAAAGCGAAATCACAACATTAGATAAACGGCACACATGCAGTTCTTAATGTATAGACGATCAAGCTGGGAAAACGTTAGAAAGAATTTTTAAAATACTCTCTATCAGATCCGCCATGTTTACTTGGTGGGGAGCCAGAAAATGGCATTTACCTTGGCAAGCTAAGCTGGAAGCAGGCTCCTTTGGTTTTGCTTTTTCTTGCTATGGTGAGGTCTCCGCGCATCGCTTTGGCTAGGCGTTTGCAGAGTGCTAGCCCTAGCCCTACGCCGGGTTTGCTGTGGGCTGCTTCTTTCGCTGATTTGTGGAATGGTTTGAATAATCGCTTCTGCTCAGATCTGGCGATGCCGTCTCCCTGATCGCAGACTTGGATGTTGATCTTCTTGTTGCGCACCTCAGCCACTAAAGTGATTTCTTTTCCGTGATCCTCTGAGGAGGCATACTTGCAGGCATTGTCCACGAGGTTGAAAATGATTTGCTCCACTGCGGTGATGTCGATACAAAGTGGCTCATCTGATGAACTGTCTGAGAAGACCATGTTGACAAACATTTCGTCCTCCTTCGCCCGCTCGCTGAGGCGCGGTTCTATGCGCTGGATAAACGCGTAGAGAGAAATCGTTTCTACCTTCGCTTTGGCACTACCTTTTTCGATCTGGGAGTAGGATAGGACATTTTCTACTAAATGAGTGAGCCGCTCAGACTCGTGTTTTAGCGTGGTGAGATATGCTTGTTGTTTCTCTTCATCTTTCACCATTCCTGAGGAAAGGAGGTCTGAATACAGTCTGAATGTTGTCAGCGGAGTCCTTAGCTCATGCGTGACTGAGGATACGAATGCTGCTCTGCGCTCAGACATTTTGAGCACGCTTTTTAGCATGAAGTAACAGGCAATGATTGCCAAGATCGCGCCGAGCCATGCCAGCCCGATCGGTCCATAAATGAAATCAATGGGGTTCGCTTTCACCAGCGCGAGATCATTATGAATAAGACGCAGCGGGATACTAAGCATCGTGGTTTCATCACCATCTTTGATACCTAGTTTGTCTCCCTTTAGCAGACTAGCGATGTCTTGTGGAACAGGGACTAGTTTTGCATTGGGAAAAAGGTCATGGATTTCTTTGAGAAGTTTCTCGATGAGGACCGTTTTATTCAGCCACACTCCCTGCACACTATCACTGCTGGATTCGCTGACCTTACGCACCAGCATCAGCTCACCATCCAGCCACAGCGGACTAAATGGAGTAGAGAAAGGCTCTTCTAAATGATGATTGGAAGCTGGTTGAGTTTTTGGAATATCAGCTATTGTAGGAGCTGTAGGAGCTGCTTGAACTACGGGCTTGAGTGTGAGTTTGGGCTTGAGTTTGAGCTGAGGTTCGGTGACAGATTCACTTTTGCTTTTTTTATCGCCTTTTTCCTTACCTTTATAGCTCACCTTGGTTGTTGATTTAGGTTTTGCCTTGGCGATAGATTTAACTTTTTCTTTAGTCTGCTTGATGCCCTCAGACCATTCCTTAGTCCGCTTGCTACTGGAAATTCTAGCTACCGCTTTTTTGCGGCTTCCTTTATCAGCGAGTGTCAGCTTCTGCTGTTCAGTAGGCGCATTGAGAGAGGCATCGATGCTGACTTGGCTTTTCGTATTCTGGGAATATTTATTATAACTGAAGTCTTGCTCAGAGAGTGGGGCAGGACTGTCCTGCTGAGCCGCACCCCAGTTATTTAGTGAGACGTGAGCCGCCGCACAGGTCAGGGATCTATTGTCGCAGTCAGGCAGTAATGAGGCAGCCGCTTCAGTAGCCTTCGCGGAGAGTATCCCCTTGAGCTGATCGAGCTGCTGGAGGTTTTGGTCATTGAATTTTGGATCGATACTATTTCCTATCAAGTACTGTTCACCATACACCTGGGGAGAGTTCACCGAGTGCTTCTGACTCGGTTCGAGGTTCCAGTAAAGGTTAGCTGTCTCTGGAGTCTTGTAGTAAAATGGATTCACATTTCGCGTCAGCTCCGGGTCAGGATGGGTGATGAGTTCTGGGTTTTTAAATTCATAAACCGAGCGCTCATCCTCGTTTGCAATGATCGAGGCAGCAAGAGTATCTAGCCGCCACATGGCTAGCCGGATACGTCCCTCGCGGTGGGCATCCACTATCTGTTGTGAGTGCTGCACATCTTTCTGAATCATCCTATTAGTGACGACTCCGAAAGCTGTTAGAACAATGATCACGCATAAGCCTGCAATGATCCAGATAGTGGATGTCTTATTCATAATTCCGTTATGAAGCGATCATGTATCCCTTACCTCTTACAGTTTGCAGGATACTTTGGTTTTCATCTTTGAGCTTATTTCTCAGGTGCGCCACATGCATATCGATCGTGCGCGTTGAGATGCCCTTAGGGTCTAGATTCCAGACTTGTCTGAGAATTTCATCCCGAGCGATAGCTCTGCCTGAGTTAGAAACGAGGTAGAGTAATAACTCAGATTCTTTATCCGAGAGTTCTTCCTTCGTGTTATCTTCTGAGTAGAGAATTTCTCGTCTTGAGAAACTCGCCGTGCCGCTAGTGAAGTGAAACTCTTCCACCCTCGGAGCACGTTCATTGCTGCGGCGTAGTACTGCATCCACACGCGCGAGCAGCTCACGCACGCTGAAGGGCTTCACGACGTAATCGTCCGCCCCCATCTTTAGACCTTGGACTCGGTCTGCCTCCTCTCCGCGAGCAGAGAGAATGATGACAGGTTGCCCTGGTCGATTACGTTTGAGTGCTTCTAACACTTCAAAGCCACTATGATGTGGCATTACTAAATCCAGTAACAATAAATGATACTGGGTCGATAGAGCGTAGTTCATGGCTTGTCTTCCATCCGCTGCTGCCATCACATGGTAGCCTGAGAATGTTAGAGCATCGACCACTCCCTGCCTCACAGCTGGGTCGTCTTCCGCGACTAGGATTGTAGTTGTATTCATGGTGTAACACTACCATAGACATAAATCCAAGTCCACTTTGTAAAAAGTGTGTAAAATGGGCTACCTGTGATACGGCTCGCCTTTCTGGATGGTGGCGATGCGATAAAGCTGCTCCAGGAGAACTACTAGAGCGAGCTCGTGCTGCAGGGTGAGGGGGCTGAGTGCCCAGACTAGATCGGCTTTTTTCCGGAGCTCGGCGGTGTGCCCATCTGAGGCTCCGATGTGGTAGGTGGCGCGCTTTTCTCCGCGCATTTCCCAGTGATTGATTTTCTTTAGAAACTGATCGGTAGTGAGTTGTTCGCCGCGTTCATCGAGTACGATGCGGATGGTTCCAGGGGAATCAGATTGTTCTAAATGACGTTTTGAAACGTCTTCCGAGCTTCCATCTTTGATATGTTTTAGCTCGTAGCTGCCGTAGCGTTTGAGCCGCTTTTGGTATTCTGCGACTCCGTCTTTGCAGTAGTTTAGAGCTGGCTTACCAGCAGCGATGATGGTGTGTTTCATGGCTTAAGAATTACTCAATCATGAGCAAGAGACAATGAGAAAGCATACTGAGTGAAAAGGGCTCATGATTATCTCGATCATGAGCCCTTAAGGTTAGTTTATCTTCGCTAGATACTTTTCTGGGTTAGCTTCAAATTTCTTGACGCAGGGAGCGCAGCAAAATTTGACTTCTTGACCATTGTATATCTTGGTAACTGGATCACCCATTGAACCGAGTTTACTGTCTGTGACGATACAGGTTTTGAGTGGGTATGGCTTCACTTGTTTTTGTGAGGCTGTGGTTGCTCCAGTTGCGTTTGTTGCGCATGAGGTGATGCTCATGGTTGCGAATGATCCAGCCATGAGTGTGGTTGTAATTATTAATTTTTTTAATGTTATCATTTTATTATTTTTGTTGGTTATTTTGTTTTCTTAGCGAGTAGTTTTAGGTATTTTTCTGGGTCTTTTTTGAATTTTTTGATGCAGGGTTTGCAGCAAAGTTTAAATTCTTGTTCTTTGTATATGACTGTTATTGGATCTCCCATAGATCCAAGTTCTTCATCTGAGACTATGCATGTTTTTAAGGTGTAGGGCTTTGCCTTCTTGCTATTACTAATTGATGGTTTTGAATCTATAGTAATTGATTGATTAGCACTTGTCGCGTGTGTGCTTAGTAGTGCGGATATTGCTATCATTTGTATTAATTTATATTTCATTTTCTATTTGGTTGGTTGTTTGGTTGTTAAATTTGAATGAAGTGGAGTGATGCCATGATTGCCATGGTGAGGTTCTCAGTGAGCGCTACTGTGGAGAGGGGAACTTTTAGTGATGTTCCTAGACAAGCGCAGTTGATATCTAATCCTTTTTTAAGCGCTAGGATGACTCCAATAGCACCGAATCCCATTACGATGATGGTGAGTAGATAGACCCAGCCAGGTCCTGCTGGTCCGCCATTCGCGAGGTATCCTAGTGCTAATAGTAGCTCGATGAATGGATAGATGTATCCATAATACTTGCCATGTTTGTGTTTGGCTAAGAGATCATATTTGGCAAAACCTTTCTGGAATCCTGAGAGGTCAAATAGTTTTAATACAGAGAACTGGACGAGAAAGATGCCCATGAAGAGCTGCATGAAGCGCTCCATGCTCCAGCTTTCATATATAGAGATGGCGCAGGCAGCGAGAGCCGCGACTGCGATGATGGTGATTAGTGGTAAGTATTGTTTTATTTTATTCATGATGTTTTAGAATCTAAATTTGATGCCTAGTCCCATTCCGTGCTCAGACTCGTATCCTGCTGTTAGAGAGAATTGTGCATTGAGCATGTAGTCTGCAAATATGCCGTATTCCCACTTTGATGCAGTGTCGTATTGGAGGCTGGGGCTGGCGGATAGACGGCTTGTTATTTGGAAATCTTTTTCTAGTAAAAATCTCGCATCGCCTTCTGAGTCAATCGTTGCTGTGGAGTAGATCAGAAATGGAAGTCTGTATTCTACGCCAGCGAATGCTCGGTCTTTTAGTCCATGCTCATTCGTCCATCTGTAGCCGACAACTGATGAAATGTTAGGGTTGAAATAATGTTTCCAGCCTAGATCCATCTCGTATTCATTGTGGTGGTCAAAGCTGTAATCCCAGCTGAAGAAGTAGTCTTCACGTCCGCGCATAATCATGGCATTTCCCATAGTCATGTTTGATAGTAGCGAGCCTTCGGCCATGAAAAATGTTGGGTTAAGGAGCTTAGGGTCGAAGGATGGCTTATGATTTTCTCCCTGTTCCATGTAGCTAACAACGCGAGCCATCCCAGCATCCCTCACCTAGGAAGAATACCGGGTTCAGCAGTTTTGGGTCTACGCTTGGTTGATGGCTAGCACCTTGTTCCTTGTAGCTAACAACCCGAGCCATTCCTGCGTCCATGTGGTAGAGCAGGTGGCAGTGAAAGAACCAGTCTTTCTCCTCATTCGCTTCAAATTCTATGATACGCTGTCCCATGGGTGGAACATCCACCGTGTGTTTTAGGGGGGCGTAGTCGCCATGTTTGTTGATGATTCTAAAGAAGTGACCGTGTAGGTGGAGCGGGTGGTGCATCATGGTATCGTTGATGAGTTTGAAGCGAACTATTTCACCTTTTTTTACCTTGATCATGCTTTCTTCTTTGAGTGTTTTACCGTTGAATGACCAGATGTAGCGCTTCATGTCACCTGTTAGACGTAATTCTATTTCGCGTCTTGGTAGTGATGCTTTGAAGTTAGTTTTATGCGGTGATCTGAGTAGATTATAGGGTGCAGCGGGGCGCATCGTGTTTTTCATTCCGGTCATCTCCATTTTTCCATGACTCATGCTTTCCATGGCTGAATCCACCATCGCGTCCATGGAGTAGAGGTTGGCTCTTGGTGGGGATT
>CAKZMG010000161.1 GCA_937128235.1 uncultured Verrucomicrobiales bacterium | reverse complement strand
CCCTGTCATCATACCCAGGATGCGCAGAAATTTTCACCCCACAAGAAATAGCCAGCTTCACCGTCTCCACCATATGCGCAGGATTAGACGCGTGATACCCGCAAGCAATATTCCCAACTGAAATATGCGGCATGATCTCCCCATCCGCCCCAGTCATTTCCCCAATATCTGCATTGATCTCCATCGCTACAAAAAGAGTAACGAATGGAGAGAAGCGATGAAAAGAAAAAGATTCTAAGCGACAAAAAAACGGCATCTATTATCACAGGCATATACTTAGGCACAGACATCAAAAACGCTGAAAACATCATTAATATTACAAATGAGAAACTAACTGCTTTATAGAAAGTAGAAACACAATTTATCTGATTTCTAGCTTTCTAACTCTAAATCAACTCTAGAAAAAATTCTCTGAGGATTTGAGTTTGCAGGTATTTTAAGCTTTAGTTGGATCGTCTCTGTGCCGTCTCCATTATCTGTAGGAGTTCCTTCCACATCAAAATAATCACTACCAGCATTCCACTCTAATGCCTTTAGCGTCTCAGAAACCTGCACCCTATAGCTAATCCCACCAGCTGTATAACTAATACCTGTGACTCCAGAACCACCTTTGAGACGACGGTATGCAATAGCCACATCATTTCCTAAATGAATAGCTTTAGGTAGTATGCTAGGATCCTTAATACTAGGATCTCCTCCAAAAGCATATTCTTTAAGGTTGCTGATTTCATCACCCTCTGGATCAGCATCCTCACCCCAATCTGTTGCCTCACGAGAAGGATCATTAGTCAAAGCTGTAGGGAAATTTTCTAATACCCAAGCCTGATAAGAACCTACGCCCACAAGATCATTAGGCATCGAACACCACTCATCTTCTACGCGGAGATAGTCCACCTGGATCGCTCCATCTTGGATAGAACTAGAAGAGTTTCCAACAATTATATGGTTGGCAGCTACCGCTACTGATCCAAAATTATTAGTAATAATTTTGCCATCAATCCAGAGGCTAAGTTGATCATTCGCTGGATTCAAAGCTAAACGAATAACATGAAAATCATCAGTGAAGTCAAAGCTATGCGTGATGGAATTCCCGTTACTAGAATCATTACCTATGCCTGAAGCGCCTACAAACAGTCGTGTACCAAGTGTTCCATCGCGAGGTATGATTTGCCAGACAGATGTCTTAGTACCGGCATTTGTCACCTTGACACGAGTCTCTACCGACCAGCCATTGGCATTAGTGAGCATATTGTCTCTAATATATCGCTGATCACCTGTTGACGTATTAGCCATCGTAAGAATCCCTCCACTTACTGAGGATATAGTATCTCCATTTTGACTAAGCCAGCTACCAGATGAGACATCAGAAAGTAATGCATTCGCCTCATAACGATAAGCCCATTCACTGGAATCCTGACAATTAGAAGTTTGAGCCCCACCTGTCGTGAATGACCAGACCTCTCCAGCAATAATATCACCATTCGCTAACACGGTATCAACTTTCAAATAATAGGTAGTATTCTCTAGTAAGTTTCCGGCTGAGAAAGCTCCCCCAGTCTCATCCGGCTGACGATCTACGGCAGTTAGACTAGGCTGCCGACCAAAATAAATATGCTGAATAACTGCTCCTACACCTAGTGTCCAAGACAAGCTACTAGAACCTACACCTGTGGCACCGTTGGTCGGAAAGGGATTGGTAGCAGTGCAATTATTAGGTGTGGTAAATGACCATACGTCACCTGTGATCACATCCCCATCTGCTTGCACAGTATCGATTCTCCAATAGTAGGTAGAACATGCTTCTAGTGTTGTTAGGCTGTAGCTGCTGCCGGTGGTGTCTAATTTAAAGTCAGCTGCTGTAAGGGTAGGATTTACTCCAAAGTAAACCTTTTGATTCGTCATATCACTTGCATTCATCCAGGATAGTGTCGGATTAAGATCTGTAACTCTGTAGCCATTAGTTGGCTTCGGATTAGATGCGTTCTCTAGCCCTTGCCACTTATATGTGACTGCAAATCCTCCATGGTCAGCTGGAAGTGTCACAGGATGATAATCGAAATTTATAAACTGGTAAGACAAGGGAGTAAGCATATTCCCCTTGTGATACAATAAATCAATACGAGCTTTTCCACCTCTCCCTTCGCCATGATTTGCAAAGAAAAATGGTGTCCATGTAATAACTGGATCTTGTAGAATATTAGGAGCTAATTGACGTAGAGAATCCACAAAATCTGCATCATAAAATCTCTTCGTAGTTGGCCAGACAAGATCTCCTCTATAGAAATTCTGATGACGAGTTGATTCGATGAAATCTAAATGCGAACACGTATTGAAATCTCCTCCCACTATCGTGGGATTGCTTCCACTAGTAAGATTCGCATGAGCAAGAAAATTACTTGCTGCGTTAGAGCGGCCACCATCGGCAGAGATACAGGCTGCATTAGTAAAACTAGATCTTCCTGCTAAATTTGCGCCATCATTAGAGGAGCTAAACCATAAATCATAGATATCTACTTCTCGCCCACTCGAAAGCTGGATTCGAGATCCTATCTGCCCACCGCCATTAATGTTTGATAAGATAGGATATTTTGACATTATCGCTAGATTAGAACCAGTAGCGGAATTAGTATGAGAGAAACCCATATCAGTTGCTAACGCATTAGAAAAACTACCATTTTCCTGAAAAAGAACAACATCTGCACCGCTATTTTCTATCGCTTCCCTCACAAATTTTCTTCCATGGATTGGGTCTGCTCGGCCTCCTCCACTCCATATATTCCAAGTTAATACGGTAAATTCATCGACCGCTCCTACTGGACTAGCTGGCGCTGTTGTGAAGCTCCATACATCTCCCGTAGTGACTCCGTGCAGATTAATCTCATCAACACGCCAGTAATAGGTAGTATTTGCCGTAAAGTTCACTGGAGGATTATAATTCACCGCCGAGCTACCAGTGAGAACTCTATCAGATGCGGTAAGTGTGGGGCTCGAGCCTAGATAAACATCGCGGGTTGTTCCTGAAGTAAATGGAGTCCATTCCAAATTTTTATCAAGCGGCACACCTTTAATAGTGTTTGATGGAAATGGTAAAATTGGCTTAGTCGGAGTTCCCGACCTAGGATTAAATAATTCCGCCACATATTCTGGTCCTAGCCAGCCACGATAAATACGAAAATCATCGATTTTTCCAACAACAGAATCTGGACTATTATCTTCAGAATCATTTCCTTGTGAGCCAAGATAAACATTCTCCGATGGCATCAGTGTAGGCGCTCCAGAGGCGGCAAGAACCCCATCTATATAGATCCGGCTTTCATAGCTATTCGTAGTGTAAACGATATGATACCACTGACCAGTATTGATAGTAGCCGTTCTAAGAATCGGTCCTCCCGTATTTATATGTTCAGCACGAAGTTCTATCTGACCGCTGCTATTCACCCCAAGCCATGGCTCTAGAAAGCGAAATCCTGCATTAAAATGGTTACCTTCAAGTATGGTTGCTAAATTGCCATTTGCTGGAAGGCTATCCAGATTTAATCGCATCACGAAGGTGCGCTCATGACAAAGTGAGTAGTTATAGTTCACACTATCTCCTCCACCTGAAAGCTGCACAGCTTGACCGATACCGCTAGCACCTGGTGAAGAGAATGAAACTCCATCATTTACTCCATCTCTACCTCCGTAGATTGGGTTATTATTGTTCAGATTACCATCAAAGTGATAAAGTCCGATTAATGTAGAGTGACTCTGATAGGTGCGGTGAGGAACGATCTGAATACCACAAATAGCAGCTCTGCCTGCTGTCGAATCAGCAGTAAGGGTAATTGTGGATGCTGTTAAATTCCTAAAAATAGTAAAATTTCCTTCATTTGTTTCTGTCAACGATACCCCAGATCCTTCAATAAACTTCCCAGCAAACTGATTCGGGTTTTCTCCTAATTGTTCGGAACCTGCTACTTCATTAAAAAATTGCGTCACACCATTTACCGTAAAAGAGATTCCTTTTCCAATGGCGTCTGAGTCTGAATACACATAGAGATCGTATCCAGAGGATAATAGTGAGGCTGGAATATCGGTGATCTGGATATTACCTGGGTCATTTTGGTTTAAGCCTACCCAACCAGACATCATATGCCTATCAGAGTTCTCAGGTGTTAAATTATCCGTCTCGCCCTGTGATCCCGCAGTAAATGTCAGCTTACCTGTAGTGCTAGCACCAGTAGAATCACTTAGTGCTATGTTTACTCCTAAACTCCCCGTGACTGAATTCCAGTTTGCATGCCTATCATGAGCGCCTGCTTTACCTGCTCCTAATGCGGTATTTGTAGCTCCTGTAAAATCTATACCAATCTGCTCAGCACTGCAAATGATGGAACATACAATGAAAATTAAGAACATTATAAAGCGAGTCATGTGCATACTTGGAGTATAGTTTTTAGAGTTAAAATAAAAATCCTGAGAGATATATCTCTCTCAGGATAAATGTGAAACTTTATGTCTTATTTCAGTTTTACTTTCTGCGACGCAAGATAAGAGCAATCCCACCAAGACCTAGAAGAGCTGTGGAAGACGGCTCTGGAACTGGAGTAAAATCGGTAGCATAACGTACGTAATCGATTTCCAAAACACCGTCATCAAGCGCGCTGTTAGAATCTCCCCAAACAGCTTGAGTACCAGCTGCGACATTTCCCATATCAGCTTCTGCTACTGTCGCAACTTCTGCATCATCCCACCAGACAGTAGCGTCTCCACTACTTTCGAGACCTACACGGATAGTATGAAATGTATCATCACCTGTGATAGAAGATCCAAAGGTGTGGATGACAGTACCAGTTGCAAAACCACTACGAATGCCAGTATCATCAACCCAAATATCTACTGCTTGACCACTTCGAGTGAGAAGCTGAAAGACACCAGAATCTGTATTAGATACTACCTTAAAGCGCGCCTCAACAGTCCATTCTGTACCGAGATCATGACTAGCACCCGCAAAACGGTTGTCAGCAGAAGTACTCCATGTTGCGGTGCCTATCCCGACTGATGGGCTATCATTTACAAGAGTCCCTGTACCAAATTGCTTAGTGAACCCTGTAGGATCTGCTGAACCTTCATAGGCTCCTAGCGAAGTTGACGTGTGTATTAAAGCTGCTTGAGCTGTCCCCAATGTGCTCAACATTCCTAATGTTATTATTTGTTTAATTTTCATATTTAATGGTTATTTTATATTTTTGGTTTTGTTGTATTTCAAGAAGCAGAATCACTTCTAAAAAAGTAGTTATGGCGTATAATGATTAGTTCGCATTATCGTATTTATCGTTTGCTCCTTTAGAGCGCCCTCAAAGATGAAAACTTCATCTATATCACCGATGAAAATATCCCGCATATTTTTTACCTCATCATGATGAATATCTGTTCCAAAGCTGACAGGAATAGAATCTGACATATCAGTCATCGTATTTAGCATTATTTTATCTGCATGAGAATTAGATGTAATTTTTTCAAGGCGTCCATCGACATACATCTGAGCGTTATTACTAGTTTCAGAGTATACGCAGGCTACGTGATGCCACTTTCCGTCAGCAAGGTTTGTTGTTCCATCATAGCCTTTAGAACCTGAAAAACCTGAAAAACGTAGAAACGCTTGACCTTGTGTTTTACCAGGGATCGCTAGAAACTTGAATTTATGAGGACCTTCCATACGTGCTCCCCAGCCTACAATCCCTGCAAAATTCCCTACATTTCCGTCTTTGCCAATGCGCACCCAGCACATGATAGTGCGTGGTCTAGAACCTGATATACCCTTCCAAGAAGTCATCACTTCTTGTCCTCGCTTACCTGTGAAGCGAAGAGCTTTACCATGCTTACCATTGATGCTCATAGATGCTGGAAGGACTGCTTGTGGCTTAGCATGACCATTAGAGAGTGATGGATGTAATCCCTGCACGGCGAAACCATCATCTTTGATCTCATCAAAGGACCAATGCATATATGGAAGCCCCTTAGGTAAGCTCGTAAGAAACAAAGAATCTTTCTTCTTAACATCAGTAAATCGCCCAAAAGAGTTAATGCGGCGCGCCTCACCCGCAGAGAGAATGGCTGATCCTTTTAAGTCACGCTTAGAAGTAAGACTCACTCTTCCTTTAAATACATGCACCTCATCATAGTTGTCTGAATCTGCAACAACCCCAAACTCTGTACCAAGATCAACTACTAGAAGCTCCTTGGTATGAACGGTAAATCCTTCTGCTCCTTCAGGCACTTGAAACCAAGCAGTGCCTTGATCTAACTTGAGCGTTTCATCCCGTAACACAACGATATCTGCTGGTGCTAAAATAACAGACTTAACACCAGATGCTAACGTCAACTCCACAGCACCTTGTTCCACTTTGAGACGTGACCCTTTTTCTAAAACCAATCCCTCAGGAGCATCCTTATCGCTGGTATGAGTGATTGAATAAAGTGTTCCCTGCGAGACTCTAAAAGTAAGAGCATCCTCAGCAGGATTGAGAGAGAAGAATTGCATCACAAGGATACCAACTAAAAGGATAGCCGCAGTTGTGAGAGCTACCGTTTTTAGAGCTTTGAATTTCTGCCTACGGATAATTCGATCCATAGGGACAATATTGTCCGAAATTTTAGCTCTAATTTGACCTTTCTGTGTTAGCAAACTATGGACTTCCGCGCTATCAAGATATAATTCACGTGCTAATTCGCTACTTGCTAATTCATCTTGGAGAAGCTCAAGATTTGCCTCTGAAATCACCCCATCGAGCAGCTCTTGAATAGAGGTGTTAAGATCAGTTTCATTCATAGCGCCTCTCCTTTCATCGTAATTCGCTTTTGCACGCATTCACGCAGTTTCACCCTTATCCGGAAGAGGGATGCTCGGAGAGACTGAGCAGTCTTTCCAATCACAGCCGCATGTTTTTCTAAAGATTTCTCTTCACTGTAGCGAGCCGAAACCAGATCGCTTTCAGACTTACTAAGTAAATCTAGACATTGCTCAAGAGCTAATTCTTTATCACTAATCGATTGAGATGTACGCTGATACCAAGTTTCTGAAACAGCCTGAATAATATCCTCTCGAAGTGCTGGAGATTGATCCCGCTTGGTCTTACGTAGCTGAGCCTTGACCATATTTCGAGCAATGGCAAACGCCCAGGCTTTGAAATTCGTTCCAGGCTCATAGTCATCCATTTTTTCCCAAATCACAACATTCGTATCCTGAAGCACATCCTGCACATCAGATGACCCGGGAATGATTGACACAATTAACGCTCTCAGAGCAGATTGATGCCCTGTGAGTAGTTTTACAAATTGTTGTGTTTTATCCGACTGTAAACCCATGCCTAATAAGATATGATTTTCGATGTCGATTCGTGACGAAAAAATAAAAAGTTTATTTTTTATTAAAGGAATCTTCTTGTAACCTGCTTTATTACAGACACGAAGTAAAAATCGACAAACTAATCACGTGCGTAAACTCAAATTGCACGCTTAAAAAAAACAAGGGCTACAACACAAAGTTATAGCCCTGGAGAAGAAATGGAGCCGGATGTCAGACTCGAACTGACGACCTGATGATTACAAATCAACTGCTCTACCAACTGAGCTAATCCGG
>CAKZMG010000160.1 GCA_937128235.1 uncultured Verrucomicrobiales bacterium | reverse complement strand
ATTTCTGATCACCAATCTCAAATTTCCCACCCCTACATAGCTCAGCTACAATCAGCACTAGACATTTGGCTTGCTGATAACAAGACAGCCCAAGCTATTTCAACGCAATCAGCGAGTGCAGCTCAGTATCTCTTTGACCAGCTTTGCCAGTCTGACGACAAGCGTCACTTCGTAGTCTCACCAGAAGCAGCTGATATTATCAAGCAGTTCAAACATCAGCTCACTGTCAAGCATATCGAGAACGAGTTTAACCAAATCTTGGAATCTCTAACAGAGAACACCAACGCCAAGTTTGAAGTTATCTTTGATTGGATCGAGCATTCACAAAGTGCTGGAGATTTGCAATCTCCTTCATCAACCCAAGCTACCCAAGCGAAAGAGGTTAGAAACCTCCAGCACTATCTAACAGAAGCTGCCGCCCACATCCTCCGTGGCGATCAAAAACAACTCGAAGTTCTTAACGTCCGCGTCAGCACCCAAGTCGAGGGCATGATCGGTTCTCACTCGGTAGTCGAAAATGGTATTTATCACCTACACTACAATCGTTTCATGGATAAGATGCGTGAGTTCGAGCAAGTCTCCGTGCCTACATTCCAAGCCTACCAAGACACCAAGCACGAGCTAGTAGAGGCGAAACGCATTTCCATGAGACTGGATGAATTTAAGCCAAAGGTGATGTCAGCCTTCGTGCGTAACAAGCTCCTCAACAACCTTTACTTACCTATGATTGGCGACAACTTCGCCAAGCAGCTAGGCACGGCGGACAAAGACACCCGCACCGACCGCATGGGAATGCTCCTCCTCATTTCCCCTCCAGGTTACGGTAAAACCACCATTATGGAATACGTGGCGAACCGCCTCGGTCTCACCTTCATGAAGATCAACGGCCCCGCACTCGGACACGATGTCGTTTCACTAGACCCAGCTGAAGCTCCAAACGCCACCGCTGCCGAGGAAGTGAAAAAGCTCAACCTCGCGCTCGAAATGGGCGACAACGTCCTCATCTATCTCGATGACATCCAGCACACGCACTCCGAGTTCTTGCAGAAATTTATCTCCCTCTGTGACGCTCAGCGCAAGATAGAAGGAGTCTATAATGGAATCGCCAGAACCTATGATCTGCGCGGTAAAAAAGTAGGAGTCGTCATGGCTGGTAACCCCTACACCGAGACGGGTGGCAAGTTTCAGATCCCGGACATGCTCGCTAACCGAGCCGATACCTACAACCTAGGCGACATCATTGGCGACTCAGCAGAAGACTTCAAAGCCTCCTACATAGAAAACTCCCTCACCTCTAACAACGTCCTCAGCAAGCTCGCGAGTAAGAGCCAAAAAGACGTTTACTCCATCATGCGCATCGCAGAAACAGATAGCCAAGAAGGAGTAGATTTCGAAGGCAACTACACCCCTGCCGAGATCGATGAAATGGTGAAAGTCACCAAGCATCTCTACCGTGTCAGAGATGCCATCCTACGCGTGAATCTCCAATACATCGAGAGCGCAGCCCAAGAAGACGCCTACCGTACCGAGCCACCCTTCAAGCTGCAAGGTTCCTACAGAAACATGAACCGCATCGCAGAGAAAATCATCCCCCTGATGACCGATCAGGAAGTGCTAGACATCATCCAAGACCACTACGAGAACGAGTCCCAAACCCTAACAAGCGGTGCGGAGTCGAACCTCCTAAAATTCCTAGAAATGGAAAACCTAGCGACCCCAGAGCAACAATTAAGATGGGAAAGCATCAAAAAGGACTTCACCAAAAACAAAATGATAGGCGGAGACGGCGAGACCGACCCAGTCACCAGACTAGTAGCCCAACTCACCACCATCAACGAAAGCATCACCACCGCATCTAACAGCTACCAAAAACCCCAGACCCT
>CAKZMG010000159.1 GCA_937128235.1 uncultured Verrucomicrobiales bacterium | reverse complement strand
CCTCGACCTCGAAGACCTCAAAGAAGAAAGCCTCTCCCTCGCGGACTTCTCACTCAATGATTTCCGTACCGACCTCCTCAACTACCTAGACACCAACGAACAAGAACTCAAGCAAGCTGAGAACGGACTCTTCGCCGTAGTCCCTACCTTCCCAGACCTTCCCGTCTCACAGCCAGGCATCATCTTCTGCTTCCGCCAGAGATCAGAGACTAATCCAAAAGAAGTCAATCCCCTAGCCCCTCACTTCCTCGTTTACGTGCATGATGACGGAAACGTCCGCTTCACCTTCGCCCAGCCCAAGCAATGCCTAGAACTCTTCCGCGCACTCGCCAGCAAGAAATCATCACCCCAGCTAGACCTCTGTGACATCTTCGACCAGCGCACCAGCAACGGCACTGACATGAAGCACCCTAGCCAGCTGCTCGACTCCGCAGTCAACTCCATAAAAAAAACCTTCAACCGCCGAGCTACCAATAACCTCTTCTCAGGCAGAGACGGCAAACTCCCAGACCATTCAGAAACCCCAAATTCTACAGAAGATCTTGAACTCATCACTTGGCTTGTCATCACAGACTAGTCGCGACTACAATGACGGAGAAAGAAAAACAAAATGAGTTTGAAGCTCACCTAAATAAATTATCCTCTGTAAAAATGTTCTGCATAGATTGCACTCATCTTTTTACTCTCTCAGAAGATGAATTACGCTACTTCTGGGAGAACAATCTCAATATCCCAAAAAGATGTATTGAATGCCGAGGTCAGGATAGATCTCCTAACAGCCCAACATCCATGCAAAATAGGATCTATAATAAAAATAATACTTCTACTAACCCCACTACTTCATGGAGAAATGTCTAACTCTCATTTTATTTATATTTCCCTATAATCACCAACTCAATGCCTGATCTACGCACCACCATCAAAGAAAAGCTCACCGCCTTCTCATCCTCTGAGCTTCGCCCAGCCTCACTGAACCTCCTCGCCACCCTAGGCTATGAGAGTGACAAAACTCTCCACATAAAAAACGCCTCACCAGAAGCATTCCTAGAAATCATCCCTACCGATAAACGCGAACTCTTCTCCAAAGACAAAGCCCTCTTTAAAGACTGGACCTCTGCCGACCTCCTCTTCCAGCTTACCGATGAAGAACTCTCCACGGAGCAATCCCTCTTCGAGGACACCCAAGTCAATAAATCCCTCCTCAAGTCCTACCTCTTCTTCGCCATCGAGCTCAATGGAGAAGACGCAAAAAATGGTCAATACGCACGTGGCAAGCTCACCCAGATTGCCCGCCAGATCAACCGCGTCTTCCCCATGCCAGTCATGGTGCTCATCAAGCACCCAGACCAGTCACGCACAGTCGTCTCCATCGCCGTCATCAATCGCCGCAAAAACAAACGCGATGCCCACAAAGACGTCCTAGGAAAAGTCACCATCATCCGAGACATCTCACTCACAGACCCCCACCGAGGGCATCTAGACATCCTCAGCTCATTCGTCTTTAGCAACCTCACCCACCCACAGAAGCTCCCCATCACCAACTTCGACACACTCCACACCGCCTGGGAAGAAATCTTCAACGTAGAACTCCTCAACAAACGCTTCTACAAAGAACTCGCCAACTGGTATTTCTGGGCAATGAAGCATTGTCATTTTCCTCTTCTTGATGAGACTGCTGACAAATATCACCTCTTTAAAGACCGCACCAAAGTCCGCGAACATGAAGCCAAAAACCTCATTCGTCTTCTTACGCGAACCCTGTTTGTTTGGTTCATAAAAGAACGTGGTCTCGTCTCTGATAGCTTGTTTCAACCTGTAGAACTCAAACAAAAAATTCTAACAGCATTTAATGAAGAATCCGAAAAAACAAACTACTACAAGGCTGTCCTACAGAACCTTTTCTTTGCTACTCTAAACCAGACCCATGGTGAGCGGGAGTTTCGTAAATCTGGTCAGCACCAGAACTCTACCAGCCTTCTTCGATATAAAGATAGGCTAAAATCTCCCGCTGACTTCATCTCATCATTAGAAGCCACGACTCCTTTTCTTAATGGAGGTCTCTTCGAATGCCTAGATCACCCTCATGCCACCAAAACTGGTCCTCAAGGCGGTAAAATCATCGTCTATGAAGATGGATTCTCAGACAGAAAGGACAACCCCCTTCACATGCCTGACTTCCTATTCTTTGGAGCTGAGCGTAAGGATGATCTATCTGGAGATCACGCATACGGAGAAAGTAAATACCAAAACGAAACTGTCCGTGGTCTCATTCATATTCTCAACCGCTATAAATTCACCGTTGTAGAAAACACCCCGATTGACCAAGAAATCGCTCTCGACCCAGAGCTCCTAGGTCAAGTCTTTGAGAACCTCCTCGCATCATATAACCCCGAGACGAAGACTACCGCACGCAAGCAAACTGGCTCATTCTACACCCCTCGCCCTATCGTTGACTACATGGTAGATGAGTCTCTCAAGGCGCACCTTTCTAAAGCTCTCTCCAGCAAAGGAGGCATGAGCATAGAAGATGCGAATGCCAGCCTTGACCTTCTTTTTGAATACCGAGACGCAGATCATGAACTCTATGAACCTCATCAGATAGAAACCATCATCACCGCTATCGACTCATGTAAAATACTCGACCCAGCATGTGGATCAGGTGCTTTTCCCATGGGTATTCTTCAGAAGCTTGTATATATTCTCAGTAAAATTGACCCGGACAACAAGCGCTGGAAACAAACTCAGCTAGACAAACTAGACTCCTCGCCCATGCGCGAAGCGCTAGAAGAAGATTTTGAAAATAACGATGACGACTACGGACGAAAGCTCTACCTCATCGAGAACTGCCTCTACGGAGTAGATATTCAGTCCATTGCTACACAAGTCAGCAAGCTCCGCTTTTTTATCTCCCTCATCGTTGATCAGAACATCAATAAAAAAGAAGAAAACTTCGGAGTCCGTCCACTGCCAAACTTAGAAACTAAATTCGTCACAGCAAACACTCTTATTCAGCTAGAAAAGCCATCTACACAAGGAGAGCTAGCCGACATCAGCACCGTGGCTCAATTACAAAAAGAACTCAAACGTGTCCGCCACGCCCTCTTCACTGCCAAGACACCTAAGACAAAAAACAAATACCGTGAGCAGGACAAACTCCTGCGCGAGCAAATAGCTGCTGAACTCAAAAACAATGGCTGGGGAAGTAACAGCGCAGCAGCCCTAGCTCGCTGGGATCCCTATGATCAAAATGCCAGCGAAGACTACTTTGACCCCGAATGGATGTTCGGTGAAAAGGAATTCGATATCGTCATTGGTAATCCTCCCTATATTCAGATTCAAAAGTTCCCTGCTAAACAAAAAGCGATTTGGCAAAAACAAGGCTATCAGACTTACGCTGCGACAGCCGACATCTATTGCCTTTTCTACGAACGTGGTGGTCAGCTACTGAGAAACGGAGGCATACTGTGCTACATAACCTCTAATAAATGGATGCGTGCTGGTTATGGAGCTAAGTTACGAGACTATTTCAGCAGTTCTGTATGTGTAAATGAAATCCTAGATTTCTGGGGAATCCTTGTTTTCAAAGCCGCTACTGTTGACACTAACATTCTACGTTTCAGTAAAGATAGAGCTGTAGCCCAGTGCAACTCCGTATCAATCCCTAAGGAATTTAACTTCTCAGTCACACTCAAGGAATACATGTCTATCCATGCCGTTCCGTTTACGCTCCCATCATCCAGTAAAGAAAACTGGGCTGTACTTTCTAAGGCTCGTCGGCGTATTAAAATACTCGTAGAAGAGCAGGGTGTTCCTCTAAATGAATGGAATCTCTATATAAACAGAGGAGTTTTAACTGGCTACAATGAAGCTTTTTATCTCACAACTAAAGAACGTGATGCTATGATCGCTGAAGACCCCGACTGCAAAGAACTTATTGCACCACTTTTGCGAGGTCGGTTTGTTGATCGCTATGCCACCAGTTGGGATAAGGCTTGGATGATAGCCACATTTCCTGCGCTCAAACTCACTATAAATGACATCCCAAAACCTATCATCAACCATCTCTCAGATTACCTACCTAAACTTAAACAAGCTGGCGAAACATTTATCAACAAAGAAGGAAAAACAGATAAAACCAGAAAGAAAACTGAAAATCAATGGTTTGAGACTCAAGATTCTATCAGTTACTACAAACAATTCAAAAAGACCAAAATCATCTATCCAGAAATCACCAAATGGTTAGGTTTCTACTACGACACGGAAGACAATTTTGTTCCAAATAACAAAGCATTCATCATCACTAGCCAAGGCGACTCACTCGCTTACCTCACAGCCTTTTTCAACTCGCATCTTTTCCGTTGCTGCTTCAAAGACAACTTCCCCACCCAAGGAGAAGACCGTAGAGAACTCCGAGGTATATTCTTCAAACTCCTCCGCGTAAAGAAACCCACAAAAAATGAGGTAACCCTTTACGAAAAACTAGTCCCATTAGTCCAGCTAGCCAAGCGCAAGGAAACTCACAATCCTGCACAATTCCTCGAAGACCTCATCGACGCCTGCATCATGGAATCCTACTTCCACGACCACATGGCAGAGCGTGATCTCCTATTCATCGATTACCTCCTCCCCCACCTAAAAAGCTATGACCCTAACGTCGAAGATTACCAGCAAATGAAATTCCTCATCAGCTTCTACAAAAACTTCCACACCCTCACCACCAAACACCCCATCCGCAACCGCCTAAACCGCATCACCACCGACAGCCCCGACCTCCTCGACACCATCAAACAAGAAGGAAAGGTTTAATAATAAAAGTGTAGCAATACGCTAAACCAGAATAACATAAACACTTAAACAACATTCCGCTCTTGAATTTTCCTACCCCAGAACACATTCTAAATACTGTAAATTATCAAATTCACCATGAACAAAATACCCATCGCTGATCTACTCACCAAGTTCCCCCAATACACGCATCTAGAAGAGATTGCCGAAGGGGGATACAAAACCGTGTATCGAGCGACAATGCAACCGGGAGTTGAAGCACTGAAAGTAGTGAGCATCCCAGACGGTTCTCAATCTGATGATCATCAGCTTTTTAGAGACGAGTGTATCGGCAGAGTCAGACGTGAAGTATCCATACTAGAGAAATGTAGCTCCCCTTACATGGTGAAAACAGCATCCCTAGAGCTGGAGCCAATCACTCATAACGGTCAAGACTTCGTAGTGTATTCTGAAGAGTTTCTAGAAGGCTCAGATCTTTGGTCATTAGTAAGAGCGAATGCCACACCTCCATCAGAAAACGAAGTGAAACAATTATTTACCTGCTTACTGGAATGCATCAAGGAACTCTGGTCAATGAAAGTGATTCACCGTGACATAAAGCCCTGTAATGTCATCCGCTTGCCTGATCTTGATCGTCCATTTGTTCTCATTGATCTAGGTATAGCATTTGCCTTACAAGATGTAGCACTCACATTCAATGCAACCAACCGTAACCAAGATTTCGTGATGAACATCTCGTGCTTCCATGTAGCACTCACATTCAATGCAACCAACCGTAACCCTATGGCAACCTTCCGCTACATTGCCCCTGAACAATGTGACACTAGAAATAGAGCCAATTTAGACTACCGTGCTGACCTCTACTCTGCGGCTCTAACCTTATTTGAATACGCCACTGGAGAGCATCCAATAGCAAGAAACTCAGACGATGCCATACAAACCGTCACTAGAGCACTGATGGAACCACCGAAAAAACTCATCGATCTTCGCCCTGACTTCTCAGCTGAATTTTGTAAACTCATCAATCAGCTCCTCAACAAACGCCCAGCCTTGAGACCCGCAAACCTCAATGCCCTCATCAACCAAATGACCTAAATATATGAAACTCTACGCACAGCAAGGCTACGGAACAAGAGAACGCATCAATTCAGGATTAGAGGAAGGAGTCATCCACGGAGCCATCCTAAGTCCCAGAGACACTTCTAAAGACCGCATCATCAGCCAAATAAGCCAAATGGCTAATGATTTCCCTGACGCAGATCGATTGTTCGACCCTCAATACTATGCCTCCCTGATAGCACTAGATGATGGTTGCAGACTGGGCAAACTAGAAGGTGATAACTATTCCTACTTTCAAGCACGAAGACGAGCAGAGTTAGAAAGAGAAAGCACCATCAGAGAAGATCTTCGATCGTGCTTATCAGAACAATCTGAAATGGATCTCACAGCGATAATCGCCCCCAACATCGTCATTCGTAGGTCCCTGAACTCAATAGAATCCGTGATCGCTAAGAACTTCATCCGCAATGCTGTAGATGTTTGGTCTGAACTCAATGATGACCGTCCACTCTATGTCACACTTGCCATTGATGCAGAAGCCTTACAAGACCGCTACGAAGTTGATGAATTTCTAACTGATATCACCCTCATGGAGAACCCTCCACACGGTTTCTATCTACTCATCAACAACCTAACGTCTGTGATACAACCTGAATTAGTAGATCACCGAACACTAGCAGGATGGATGATGCTCAATCACTCGCTCAGTCTAAACGGATTCGAGGTCATTAATGGATACTCCGATATACTCACCCCTCTCCTTTCCGCAGCTGGAGGAGCCGCTGGAGCAACAGGCTGGTGGGCTGCGGCCTTCGTGTTGGTTTTGCTGTTTCTGGGTATTTTTTATTTAACAAAGGTCTTGCAGTACCAAAACCATAAGTTTGTTTAAAAAATTGCTGAATTGTACTTCTTCTTTTATGGTACACAAATGCTTTTTCAATCAATTGAGTTTCAAATCCGTTTTCCCAAAGTC
>CAKZMG010000158.1 GCA_937128235.1 uncultured Verrucomicrobiales bacterium | reverse complement strand
GAAGAAGAAGGGGCAGACATGATCATGGTGAAGCCCGCTGGAGCCTATCTGGATGTCATTGTGAGAGTGAAAGAAACGACCATGCTCCCAGTTGCAGCCTATCAGGTCAGTGGGGAATACCTCATGATCAAGAGCGCGGCAGCGGCGGGATGGCTGGATGAAAAAGCCATCGCCCTAGAAAGCCTCACTGCGATCAAACGTGCAGGAGCTGATATTATTTTAAGTTACTTTGCTAAGGAAGTTGCGAGTTGGTTGAAAGGTTAAAGTGATGAGCGTTGAACAGAATCTAACAGGAATTAAATCTCGGATTTCTAAGACTTGTGGAAAAGCTGGCAGAAATTTAGATGACGTGAAACTCATTGCAGTCAGTAAGACTTGGCCCGCTGATCATGTGCAAAAAGCAGTGGACGCTGGGCAGAAAATTTTCGGTGAAAATAAACTCCAAGAAGGACAGGAAAAAATACCTGTCCTATCACAAGAATTAGAATGGCATTACATAGGCGGACTCCAGCGCAATAAAGTCCGCAAAGTCCTAGGTCTATTCCATGTCATCCATAGCATCGATACCCTCAAACTAGCCAAATACACCAACAACGTAGCAGCAGATATGGGCATCAAACCCTCCATCCTGCTCCAAGTGAACATTGGCGAGGAAGAGAGCAAAGGCGGTTTCATCGTAGAGGACTTAGAGGTAAGTTTTTCAGAATTGATCGATTTAGAGCATGTCACTGTTACTGGTCTCATGTGCATTCCACCCGCTGTGGATCAGCCAGAGGATGCACGCATTTGGTTCAGAAAAATTGTCGAACTTAGAAATCGGCTTGAGCAAAAGTATTCCGTAAAATTACCCGAGCTAAGTATGGGAATGAGCGGAGATTTCGAAGTAGCGATAGAGGAAGGGGCTACTTATGTCCGCGTAGGAACGAGTATCTTTGGAGTTCGTTAGTATATTACTCTACAGTAATCTCGAATGTCCCTTTCTTAGAAGTTCCATCTGGGGCGGTGACTACATAGTTAAACTTGTTCACACCTTTGTCTCTGGCAGTGGCTCCGTAGTTGGTGAATAGTAATCCGTCTGGGTAAATTTTAAGCCATTTTGGACCAGATGTTTTCTTGAAAATGAAGTCTTTTACAAGTGCTCTGTCGCAGTCTTTGATGAAGTTATCGATCCGAACGTTGTAGCCAGAAACGCCTACTTTTGCAGCAGGTAGTCCTTGTTCTTTTAGGTTAAACACTATCGGTTGAATACCTTCTTGGATAGTGATTTTTCGCACAATGTTAGATGGAATGTAATCACTCCCGAGCTGGGTGTTTACTCTCCAGAAGTAAGTGCCGTCTTTCTTGAATACGTCTAAGTTTTCGACTCTTTGATGAGTGGTTGTTTTCTTAAAGATAACATCTTTGAAGCCCACATCGGATGCGATTTCTAACTGAATCCTACCATTTGACTGCCACTCTAACATAGCTTTACCCACCACGCTGCCATCGAGAGGAAAGAGGGGGGTAGCAAATTTATTTTTAGCCAGTAATCTTCTCTCATTTTTAGTGAGAGGATAGTTGTAGATGGACATTTCATCTACAGCGAATCCTACTCTTTTCGTTGCAAATAATTCCATCTTATTTACTGAGAAATTCACATTGTCACTAAAGTCCAACTGGTGCGTTTGCGTCTCACCATCTACTGAAATGCTCAGTGTGCGTTCTGCTCTGTTGAAGACAACTGTGACATATTGCCAGCGCTTTAGTTTCCGAGCAGGTCCATCGTATATGTTGGCTGGGAAACTTTCTCCTACAGTCCATCCGGTCGGGGATAACCAGACCGCAGTTTTGCCATTTCTGGTGAGAACAGAAATTCCCTTAGAGCGGATGATGTCATAGTTTCCGTCATCATTCAGAAATTGATAGAAGCTCAGAGAAAAGCCTTCGCGGTTAGCAAATTTCCCTACATTTAGTTCAGCTCGTTGGTCTTTGACGTGAGCAGCTTTTTGAAATTTTCCAGTGACTAGGGTCTGGGTTGCGTCGCCTGTAGATTTCTTATTCCCTTCACTGAGATAAGTGATCGGGGAATCAAAATTATGATAGAATACGCGCATTTTGGGTTTCACTTGCACGATGATGTCACGTTCTGTGGAGATCCCATTCATGGCAAATTTTACCTTGAATTGATGGCTTCCAGTGGAGAATGAATCGGGGCTTTTTACTGATGCCTTGATGCGTTTAAATTCTCCCTTACTTAACCTAGTATCACTCAGAGACAGTTTCAGATCTTTGTGCGCTTCAAGAGTAATCTCTTGAGTTTTATCCGAGTTGTTTTGGATTTCAAATTCAACCTCAGGCAAAATTGTATCACCCTGAATCATCGATAATTTCACATCAAATCCCGGTGAGACAGAGAGGTCTGATCCAGTCACTTTCGGCATAGGAACGATGGATGGATCACCGAGGAGATTGATCAAAAAGTTAGTGCCACCGATAGTTCTGCCGCGCGACTGATCCGCACGCGTGCTCCAGAGCACTTCACCAGTGCTCATCCCCATGCATAATCTAGGATAGTAAAAGGTGTGTTTTGCCCAGCTGTTAGATGAGCATGACCAGACTGATCTAGTGCCAGCATAGACCCCGATTCCAGAATTTCTGAGCAAAGCAAAGGAAACATTTTCAGGGAACTCTGGGCTAGCCACATCACAGCCACCTAGCGCATAGACTGGTGGGTAGCGATCCTTGAGTTTCTCAGTGCCGCCTGTGGACATCATACCGATTCCCCATGGAGAACCGTGCTCTTGGTAATAGACAAATCCAAATTTATCAGAGTTCTGAGCCAGCACTGTTTCGTGTTCTTTGTAGTGATCTATGTCAGGGCTGAAGAGCATGTTAGGCGAGTGGGTGTGCCTCACAAGTTTGGCTCCATTGTGAGACATGAAGTCATTATAAAATGTCTGAGTGCGTTGAAACGTATCACCCGCATAGTAAATATTATGCCTCCAAGATAAGTCGCCACCTTGGTTCTCATAACGGATGATGCGAGCGAGAATAGTATCAACATCGCTAGCATTTCCTATCTCTGCATCCACTCCATAGAAAGGAATGCGACCCACATAGACCTCTGGCTGACCATCAATTCCTCCTGCTCCGTAATCTCCGTCATCGGCATAAATCCCATTTTTGTTCAAGTCCCAGTCACCAGTGAGATCCACGTAGAAATAGTCCGTGGGCCAGATGCCATCGTATTTATCAAACTTTGGATTCGCATTTTTATAGGCCTCCAGTCCTTGCTTCTTGATCTCAGGCATGGCTTTTTTATCCATCCCCACTTTTTTATAAGGAACGTCACCTTTTCTAGGGTCGGGATTTCCTAACATCAGAAGATAGAGGGCATTTTTAGCTCTGTGATTTTCTTTTAACCACTTGCGGATATTCAGTGCTGCGGGTACACCTACTCCGCCACCGTAGTCTTTTTCAGTGATCACGCTGACATCGAATCCCTTGCTCTTTTTGTGGAGGATAAAGGCATCTAGCATAGTCAGGGAACGCTGCTTCTCGCTCGTGGTGATGATCAGATAGCCATTCTTGCCTGCCTTTATTTTCTCTGGGATGGTGGTTCTGATGTCATATTTTCCAGCAGTAATTTTCTCAAACTTACGAATGATCTCTGGATGCACCTTACTTAGATCTGGGGCTGTGTAGTTAGGGGTGGTCGTTTTCTGGGCATTCAAGATGGCTTGTAAATTTTCACTAGGTAGTAATCTAACAGCTTTCACATTTTTACCTGCAATAAATGTATTTACACCTGATTTTACTTCGATCACTTCTTGCTCATTCTTACCATCGGGCAGTTGCTTGATGGCGGTGAAAGTTCCCTTGTTTTTAACCCAGAATTTCCAGATGAGCTTTTCATTGCTTAATTTTTCTGAGCCATAATGTGGTAGTGAAATCACCCCAGCAGCATCTGCAGTGAAGTAGTCGTGTTTTTTTAGGGAACTATTACTTAGGACGTAGTCGGTAGTATTTAGAGTTATATAGTTGGCTGATGGCTTCTCCTCGTTCGTGAGTAAATATTCCATATTCTGTGGTCGAGCGTATTCACCGCGACCATTTCTATAGACGAATACGAGATATCCTTGTTTCATATGTTGCTTCAGATCTAGGCTGAAACGATAAGGGAAAGGTGTCGCTTTTCCATGGATAGCGGTGTGCCAAAGGCTATTGTAGTCACCATCAATGATGTTTTTTATGCCTTCACCAGGATAGCTTTCGAGCACACTTTCGTTAGCAAAGAAGGTGTAATTTTTATTATCTAACAGTTTTCCATCACTGTCTGCGATGAGTAATTCTGATAGATGGCAGTGCCCAAGTTCAGTTTCTTTTTCAGCAAAATTATTGAGGAATTTGAAATGCAAAAAATTGCCTTCACCTGAAATGGGGATGACGATGATGCGCTGATTGCCGATAGACTGATAAATTTTCCGATACGGCTGCATCCCCTGCACAGTAGCTAGCTCTGTCTCCAATTCTGAGAATGATTTTCTGCTACCTTGATAGTGTGAACTGGCAGAATCCGAGGAGAAAACAGGGTAGTAAACGAAGTCCGCTAAATCATTTTCAGATAATAAATGCCCTCTGCTTTTGTTATCTTTTGTCTCTCCAGCAGTTAGCGGATGAGATTTCTTCGCATCGATTTTCTCAACAGAAATTTCAGTTTGCGTATTAGCTGTAGCTTTTGGTTTAGGTTGGGTTTCGGAGCGATTAACAGTTCTCTCAGAAATCTCATCTTTCTTTGGAGGATTTATGATAGTTAAGCTGAAATAACCAGCAATGAAGCAGATTAATAAAATGAATGCTCTGACTAGTTTCATATTGATCGATTTTTTGTTTCTAGATTCCATCTTTTAAATTTCTGTTTCACAGAGAAAATACCATAAGCCTGTTAAACCAAAATGACAATCTTGATGGGAGAATGCTAGATAAATGTCAGCTCGAATAGCTGTTTTGCTATTTTTAGCTTAATTCTCTGCACTCGTGTTTCAGCCATGACTGCTCTTCTTCGTTTAGCAGTGGCGTGAGTTTTTCTATTACCTCTTTATGGTAATGATTGATCCATTCTACTTGGTGAGGTGGGAGCAGAGAAGGCTCTATGAGATCAGTATTAATGGGACAGAATGTCAGGTTCTCGAATTTGAAAAATCTGCCAAACTCAGTCTCTTTACTAAGCATTGTGTGAACCATGTTTTCGATTCTGATGCCGTGGCTTCCTGGACGGTAGCAGCCTGGCTCAATCGTAGTGATCATGCCCAGCTTCATTTTTTCCGTGCTCACACCTGAGATATTTTGTGGTCCTTCATGCACTTCTAACCCGAACCCAACTCCGTGACCTGTTCCGTGCTTGAAATTTCTGCCGTGCTTCCAGAGTGCCTGGCGGCAGACTCCATCTAGCTGTGCTCCAGTGGCTCCTTCTGCAAATTCTAACAAAAGCAGATCCAGCATACTATGTAGCACGATGGTGTAGTCCTCTTTCTGTTGCTGAGTAGGCTCGCCCATCGGGATAGTGCGAGTAGTGTCAGTGGTGCCTTGGGTGAAATTTCCGCCAGAGTCGATGAGGAAAATATTCTCTAACAGAACTGGCTTATCGCTCTCTTCATCAACGGAATAATGGTTCAGCGCACCATCTGGTCCGTAGCCCATGATAGACTCAAAACTCACGTGCCGGTATCCATCAAACTCCGCTCGGCACGCTTCTAATCTCCTGCTAGCAGATAGCTCAGTGACTTCCTCTCCATTCCGAAGTGTGCTGTATAGCCATGTATAAAATTTTACTAATGCCGCACCATCCTCAATCATGGCTTGCTTGAGATGATTGACCTCTATCTCATTTTTGACTCCTTTGAGATCTGTGACGATGGCACGAGATTCGATGACCACGCAGTGGCTCGCAGCTTCTGCTAATTGATAGCTGATGTAGTTGGGGATGATAAGTAATTTAGCAGACTTATCTAGATCCTTTAAGTCCTGCACCACAGCATCATAGCTCTTGATTGTTACGCCTGCGGATTCAAATTTCGCTCTAGCCGAAGCTGTGATTTTCTTCTCATCAATGTAGAAGATGACATCGTCTAAAGTCACTAAAGTGTGGCAGTAGGGTGTGGGGTTGTTTGCGATGTCAGTGCCTCTGAAGTTCAGCAGCCAGCATGATTCATCCGTGCGGCCGAGGAGGTAGCTATCTATTCCATCAGTAGTCATTTTCTCACGCACAGCAGAGATCTTGGACTCTATGCTCTGGCCCGCAATGCTGTCATCCACGATAAATAACTCACCAACAGGTGGGGCAGGGCGGTCTTTCCAGATGGTATCGATTAAATCTAAGTTGGTGAGTGACTTTATACCATCTACTTTAAATTGCTTCAGCAATTCTCTAGCTTGCTTTAAGTCAGTATCCGCACCATTAAATGCCACAGTCTGCCCAGCTGTTAGATTAGATTTGATCCAGGTTTGGATGTCAGGTACATTCAGATCACTCATCCGGATTAGCTCTATTTCTGAGCCAGACAATGCATTTGTAGCGATCTCGTAATACCTACTATCAGTCCATAGCCCAGCCCAGTCAGCAGTGATGACGACAGTCCCAGCGGAACCTTTCATCCCAGACAACCACTGCCGACAACACCACCGGTCAGCCACATATTCATTATGATGAGGGTCAGCATTGGAAACGATGTAAGCATCAATTTCCTTAGCTGCCATTTCCACTCTCAGAAGAGCGAGTTTTTCATTCGTTTGCATGGTGAATATCTACAATAACCTCTGATAGGTTAACCAGCTAATTTGATGAGAGAATATGGTTATTATTAGACGATTAGTTTTTGTGATATACTAGTTTTGTAAATCATGATGTTTCAGTTTTAAAAAAAGCCGATCGCATTACGCGATCGGCTTTGAAGTTTTTGTTAGGTTGAGTTTGCGGAGATTGGAAATCTCCGGCACTTTTTACATCATGCCACCCATGCCACCCATTCCGTGGTCGTGACCGCCGGCTGCTGGGGCTTCTGGCTCTGGGATGTCTGTGATGAGACACTCAGTGGTGAGGAGGAGTCCTGCGATGGATGCCGCGTGCTGGAGTGCTGAGCGTGTCACCTTAGTTGGGTCAACTACGCCTGCCTCGATGAGGTCTTCGTAGCTGTCAGTGGCAACGTTGTAACCGATGTTTCCTTCTGCGTCCTTCACTTTGTCAACGATGAGTGCACCTTCGCGACCTGCGTTAGCGGCAAGCTGACGGAGTGGTGCCTCGATAGCGCGGGCTACGATGCCCATGCCTGTCTTTTCGTCTTCGTTTATGGCTGCGTCACAGCATCCTTCACATTGTGCAAACGCACGGATGAGAGCTGCTCCACCTCCAGGGACGATGCCTTCCTCGACAGCTGCACGAGTAGCGTGGAGCGCGTCTTCTACGCGATCCTTCTTCTCTTTCATCTCTGTCTCAGTCGCTGCACCTACATTGATCACAGCCACACCACCTGCTAGCTTGGCAAGACGCTCTTGGAGCTTCTCACGGTCGTAGTCTGATGTTGTTTCTTCGATCTGGCGGCGGATCTGACCTACGCGTCCAGTGATGGCTTCTGAGCCGCCTTCACCTTCAACGATAGTTGTATCATCTTTAGTGATAACAACGCGCTTCGCTGAACCGAGGTCTTCGATCTCTAAGTCTTCTAGCTTCACACCGAGGTCTTCTGTGATGCACTTACCACCGGTGAGGATGGCTAGGTCTTCGAGCATTGCTTTACGGCGATCACCGAATCCTGGAGCTTTAACAGCAGCTACGTTGAGCACACCTTTAAGCTTGTTGATCACTAGAGCTGTTAGAGCCTCGCCTTCGATGTCTTCTGCGATAAGAAGAAGTGGGCGACCAGTCTTGGCAGTCTTTTCTAGCACAGGGAGGATGTCCTTGAGGTTAGAAATTTTCTTCTCGTGGATGAGGATGAGTGCATTGTCTAGGTGACAGTCCATGCTCTCTGCGTCAGTGACGAAGTAAGGTGAGAGGTAACCTTTGTCGAACTGCATTCCTTCAACGACGTCGAGCGTAGTTTCGATGCCTTTTGCTTCTTCCACAGTGATGGTTCCGTCTTTGCCAACTTTGTCCATTGCTTCTGCAATGATGTTACCGATCTCCTCGTCCCAGTTTGCTGAAACGGTAGCAACTTGAGCGATTTCTTTAGACTCAGAAACTTCCTTAGAAATTTCTGCAAGCTTAGCTACGATAGCTTCTGATCCCTTTAGGATACCACGCTGGAGTGAGATGGGGTTAGCACCTGCTGTTACGTTGCGGAGACCTTCTTTGTAGATTGCCTCAGCGAGTACTGTTGCAGTGGTAGTTCCGTCACCAGCTACGTCATTTGTCTTAGAGGATACTTCACGGATGAGCTGAGCGCCCATGTTCTCGTAGGGATCTTCTAGCTCGATCTCTTTTGCTACTGTCACACCATCTTTTGTGATTGTTGGTGAGCCGAATTTCTTATCAAGGATGACATTACGACCTGCTGGTCCTAGTGTTGCCTTTACTGCTGCTGCAAGCTGCTCTACTCCGTGGAGGAGTGATTGGCGTGCCTTTTCGTCGAATTTTAGTTGTTTAGCCATAATTTTACTTTGTAAAAATGTTTTATGTTTTAGGTTGTTAGGTTTTAGCCTACGATGCCGAGGATGTCTGACTCGCTCATGATGAGGTGTTCTTCACCATTTACGGTTACGTCTGTGCCGCCGTATTTAGCGATGAGCACTTTGTCATTTACTGCTACGGTGAACTCAAATGCTGAGCCGTCTTCGTTTTTTCCGCCTTTGCCGAGCGATACTACGATCGCCTCGTGTGGTTTCTCCTGAGCCGAATCAGGAAGAACGATTCCGCCTGCACTTACTTCTTCTGCTTCGATTCTCTTTAAGAGAACTCTTTGTCCTAGTGGTGTTATCATATTTTTTAGTTTGGTTAGTTATTGGTTTAACTTTGTTTGCTGGTTGTTAGAAATTGTTTGGCTCAGCGGGGCTGAGTCAATGGTCAATTGGCAATGGTCAATGGGTTGCAAAGCATGTGTTGATCATTGCCCTTGTATGTTTGGCGTTTGGATATTTATTTGTCTTTTGTATGATTTTTTCCGATGCTGCCGATGTATTTGTTTAGTCGTTTTTTGAGAGTTTCTAGTTGGGTGTAAAGTTCTTTGCCTTGTTCTTTTGGGATTAGGTTTCTCCTTACAGCTTTTTCTATGTGCCCTTGTGTTTCCTCTAAGCTTCCACGTGAGTAGTAGCAAAATTTCTGATTCTCTTTGAAATGAAAGCGTCCGTAGCCTTCTGCTATATTTGCGGAAATAGAATCTGCACTTCTTACTAATTGATTACCTAAAGTATTTTTAGCAAAACTCTCCCATTTAATAACTATAGACCAAACCTCTTCACCGATGTCCATCGCTTCACGATAGATTTCGAGGTCGTTGATTGTTTTGAGAGACATATCTTTTATCAGAATAAAAACCATTCAATCATCAATCAGCCAATAGTCTGCGAGTTATGCTTTGCAACCCATTGACTATTGACCATTGACTATTGACGCGACAGCTAATCTTCTACGACTTCAGCATCCACTACTTTACCCTTCGCTTGCTTAGGTTCTTTCGGAGAATCGTCAGATTCTGGTGCTGGTGCTCCGCCCATGCCGCTCATGTCTGGCATTCCACCGCCTGCACCTGCACCCGCGCCTGCGGCTTGGGCTGCTTGTTGGAACTGCTCTAGCATTGCCTCTAGGTCTGCTTTAGCTGATTTGATCTGGTCTAGATCGTCAGCTTTGAGAGCTTCTTTGACTGCGTCGATCTTGCCTTGCATTTCTAGTTTGAGGTCTTCTGGAGCTTGGTCGCCCATTTCTTCCATCTGCTTCTCTAGCTG
>CAKZMG010000157.1 GCA_937128235.1 uncultured Verrucomicrobiales bacterium | reverse complement strand
ATTCGAGGCTGGTGACTTTGTGCTCCAGCAGAACAAGCGCCACGTCTTCACCAAGCAACTCGCTGAGTGGAATACCGGTGGCTGGAGCATCCATCTCATCTTCTCTAACAACGGGGAGATAGAACGCTTCACCGAGCTCATGGGTGACAGTATTTTAGCCGGCATAGAAACCTCACTCGGCGAACTAGCTCACGGTTTCACTGTCCCTAACATTAAACTAGCCGTGCTATCATCGGCTGAGTTATTCGGACGTTACCAAGTTTCTAACAACCGTAAAAACACCCACCTAGAACATCAGCGCAGAGCACGTGCACAGACAGATATTCTAGACATCGAGAAAGGCGATCTAGTCGTCCACACCGAGTATGGAGTCGGCAGATTCCAAGACATCAGTGTGGACATCGATGGCACAGAGGAAATCAGTATTCGCTATCGAGATGGAGCCATTCTATGCGTGCCTATCGACCAAGCTCACCTGCTGGCCAAGTATGTAGGCATGGGCGGAAAAGAACCTCAACTTACCAAGCTAGGAGATGCCAAATGGGCTCGCACCCGCAAGGCGGCAGAGAGTTCCATCATGGACTACGCTGCCCAGCTACTCAGACTCCAGGCTCAGCGCCAGACTCTGAAAGGCAAAGGTCATCCACCAGATACCAAATGGATGTGGGAGTTCGAAAATTCCTTCCGCTACACAGAAACTCCCGACCAGCTCACCGCTATCCAAGACGCCAAGGCCGACATGGAAAGCATCAAGCCAATGGACCGACTCATCTGTGGTGACGTCGGATTTGGCAAAACTGAGGTAGCCATCAGAGCCGCATTCAAAGCCGTCACTGGAGGCAAACAAGCAGCGATCCTAGTGCCTACAACCGTCCTCGCTGAACAACACTGGCGCACCTTCCGCGAGCGCATGAGCGACTACCCGATCAGAGTAGAACTGCTCAACCGCTTCCGCAAACCCAAGGAAATCCGCGAGACACTCCGAGGCCTAGCAGATGGCTCAGTAGACATAGTCATCGGCACTCACCGACTCGTTTCAAACGACGTGAATTTCAAAAACCTCGGTGTTGCAATCATCGATGAAGAGCAACGCTTCGGAGTCAAACATAAGGAAAAATTCAAAGAACTCTTCTCAGGAATCGACCTCATGACACTCTCTGCGACGCCGATTCCCCGGACTCTCTATCTCTCACTGATGGGCACACGTGACATGTCCACCATCGATACAGCACCGCCTAACAAAGTCCCAGTAAAGACTTCAATCTGTGGCTACGACGAACGTATCATCCGCACCGCCATCACTCGTGAGATGGATCGTGGCGGACAGACCTTCTTCCTGCACAATCGAGTCAAAACCATCGAAATGATGCGGGATAAAATTCTCGCACTAGTGCCAAATGCCAAGATTGTCATCGGTCACGGACAGATGGAAAAAGATGAGCTTGAGCAAGTCATGCGCACCTTCGTCAATGGCGATGCAGACATTCTCCTAGCCACCACTATCATCGAAAGTGGAATCGA
>CAKZMG010000156.1 GCA_937128235.1 uncultured Verrucomicrobiales bacterium | reverse complement strand
ATTCGAGGCTGGTGACTTTGTGCTCCAGCAGAACAAGCGCCACGTCTTCACCAAGCAACTCGCTGAGTGGAATACCGATGGCTGGAGCATCCATCTCATCTTCTCTAATAACGGAGAGATAGAACGCTTCACCGAGCTCATGGGTGACAGTATTTTAGCCGGCATAGAAACCTCACTCGGTGAACTAGCTCACGGCTTCACTGTCCCTAACATTAAACTAGCCGTGCTATCATCGGCTGAGTTATTTGGACGCTACCAAGTTTCTAACAATCGTAAAAACACCCACCTAGAACATCAGCGTAGAGCACGTGCGCAGACAGATATTCTAGACATCGAAAAAGGCGATCTAGTCGTCCACACCGAGTATGGAGTCGGCAGATTCCAAGACATCAGCGTGGACATCGATGGCACAGAAGAAATCAGTATTCGCTATCGAGATGGTGCCATTCTATGCGTGCCTATCGACCAAGCTCACCTGCTGGCCAAGTATGTAGGCATGGGCGGCAAAGAACCTCAACTCACCAAGCTAGGAGATGCCAAATGGGCACGCACCCGCAAGGCTGCAGAGAGCTCCATCATGGACTACGCGGCCCAGCTCCTCCGACTCCAGGCGCAGCGCCAGACACTAAAAGGCAAAGGTCACCCACCAGATACCAAATGGATGTGGGAGTTCGAAAATTCCTTCCGCTACACAGAAACACCAGATCAGCTCACTGCCATCCAAGACGCCAAGGCTGACATGGAAAGCCTCAAGCCAATGGACCGACTCATCTGTGGTGACGTAGGATTTGGCAAAACTGAGGTAGCCATCAGAGCAGCATTTAAAGCCGTCACTGGAGGCAAACAAGCCGCGATCCTAGTGCCGACGACTGTCCTCGCAGAGCAGCACTGGCGCACCTTCCGTGAACGTATGAGTGACTACCCGATCAGAGTAGAACTACTCAACCGCTTCCGCAAACCCAAGGAAATCCGTGAAACTCTCCGAGGCCTAGCAGATGGCTCAGTAGACATAGTCATCGGCACTCACCGACTCGTTTCAAACGATGTGAATTTCAAAAACCTCGGCGTAGCAATTATCGATGAAGAGCAACGCTTCGGAGTCAAACATAAGGAAAAGTTCAAAGAACTCTTCTCAGGGATCGACCTCATGACACTCTCTGCGACGCCGATTCCCCGAACACTCTATCTCTCACTCATGGGCACACGTGACATGTCCACCATCGACACAGCGCCGCCAAACAAAGTCCCTGTGAAGACTTCAATCTGTGGCTATGACGAACGCATCATCCGCACCGCCATCACACGTGAGATGGACCGAGGCGGACAGACCTTCTTCCTGCACAACCGAGTCAAAACCATCGAAATGATGCGGGATAAAATTCTCGCTCTAGTGCCAAATGCCAAGATCGTTATCGGTCACGGCCAGATGGAAAAAGATGAGCTAGAGCAAGTCATGCGCACCTTCGTCAATGGCGATGCAGACATTCTCCTAGCCACCACTATCATCGAAAGTGGAATCGA
>CAKZMG010000155.1 GCA_937128235.1 uncultured Verrucomicrobiales bacterium | reverse complement strand
CAGGGAAAACGCTACAACCGCGAGACACTAGAAATTACCTACAAAGGAAAAAACATCTCTGAAGTGTTAGACATGACAGCCCAGCAAGCATCAGAATTCTTCTCAACCATCCCCAAGCTAGACGCCATCCTCACCTCGCTCGTCAACGTAGGACTAGGCTACATCAGACTAGGACAACCAGCAAATACCCTCAGCGGAGGTGAAGCACAACGCGTAAAACTAGCTACAGAACTAGCCAAAACATCCGCAGGAAACACCCTCTACCTGTTAGACGAGCCCACCACTGGGCTACATTTTAAAGATATAGAAATCTTACTCACCGCTCTAACAGAGCTCCGCGATGCCGGAAACTCACTCATCATCGTAGAGCATAACCTAGACATCATCCGCCACGCAGACCACATCATCGACCTCGGTCCAGGAGGCGGGAAACATGGCGGAAAAGTAGTGGCTGAAGGAACGCCAGCAGAAGTCGCGAAAGTGAAGAAATCTCTCACAGGGAAATGGCTGAAGTAATGTGCTGGAGATTTGCAACCTCCTTATTTACCAAGCTAGCAAGGAGATTGAAAATCTCTGGCACACTTTAAGTCCTCCACACTAATTTCAATCCATCCAGTCTGACTCGTGCTGAATTGATCGCATTTTCTAACTCTTCGATTTGTGATCTGAGCTTATCTATTTCCTTGCTACTTACGGCTGTGTTTATCTCTGCTAGGTCTTCTAGACGACTAAGCTCTGCTCCCATGATCTCATGCATTCTGGCTGCACCTTCTTCTGCTATGGTTTTCATCTTAGCTTCAGCGAGCTTTTCGCACTTATCCATCATGGCGGGTATGAGCTTGGTTTTAAGCATCTCATTACCGAGAAGTTTGCGTAGATTCCCCTCTCTGAGCCTCACTTTTCTGAGCCCCTGATCCTCGCTAGCATCTGCTAACTGATGATCCACTGCCACTCTCACGGGCTTAGCAGAAAGAAATCTCTCCACATGCAGCGCAGGCGGAGCCACAACTTCTGCCACATAATACGCCTCCAGATAAACTCCCTTCTCGCCACTGCCCTCCCAGACTCCGAAGCTCGCATTCCCAGACTCTCCAGCGAGCATCACATCCATTGCACTGCGCACTAGCGGATGATCCATGCTGATAAATCTCACTTCCTCACGGCTCAGCGCCTGCTCTCTATCAAAGGTCACGGGCAGCCCCTCATCTGGGATATCCGCCGCTAGATCTGTCTTCATATGGCTCACGGTGAGCAGATAGCTACGGTTTCCCATATCCTCTATTCCCACACCGAGATGATCTAACAGTTTCAACGTAAACTTCTCAAATCCAGGGTCATCATCGACCGCTTCGATTCTATCGATCATTTTCTGTGAGTCCTTGATGCGGTATGAATTGAGAGCGAGTAGTTTTTCCTGACCACTCATGAGCTTCTTCTTAACATCCTGCATTTGCTTCTTAGAGAATGTGATCAAGTCATTCATTCCTTCTTCACTAAACATCATTTTCAGAAGCTCTAACATCTCACCACATGCGCGATACACCTCAGTGGCTCCATGCACATTATGCTCGAAGGCGTCTAAGCCCTCATGATACCAGCGAGCGAGAACTTCCCCCTCAGATCCCGCTAGGTAAGGCACGTGGATATTAATCTCCTCCGTCTGCCCTATTCTATCCAGTCTCCCTATTCTCTGCTCTAACAATTCAGGATCATCTGGCAAATCAAACAGCACCAGATGATGCGCAAACTGAAAATTTCTACCCTCACTGCCTATCTCACTGCATAGCAAAACCTGAGCTCCCTCTTCATCTGCAAAATAGGCTGCATTTCTGTCTCGCTGAATCAGGGTCAGATCCTCATGGAACAATGCTGTCTCCACATTGATTTGTTCTTTGAGCGCTTCTGAAATTCTCTCTGCCTCTGCTCGCGTCTTCACGATGAGTAGAATTTTCTCCTCACCCTGCTCTGAACTTGAGTCTGCACCTAAACCAAGCTCCTTCACCAAGCCCGCAAGCCATTTCACTTTCTCACCTTCTTCAACTTTCACCAAGTGAGCCTTCCGAACAGGAAATCCTGAAAGGTAGTCACGGGTGTTTCTAAACATCACTCTACCTGGACCGAAACTATCTAACAGATCTTCAATGAGCTGATTTCTCACCTCTTCATCACCATCGATCAAGGATTCCATCCCGTCCTTGACTCGGTGCGATTGTTTACCAAATTTCTTCACCTCAGTAGCTGTCGGAAGTTCACCTTTACTGAGTTTAGTCAGTAACTTAGCGATCGCTTCATAATCTTTACTTTCCTTGAGGTAAGTTTTTAGATTTGAGAATCTGTCACTATCGAGCAGCCTGAGTCTGGCAAAATGCCCCTCTGGACCGAGCTGCTGCGGAGTGGCTGTTAGAAGTAGCACTGCTTCTGTCTGAGCAGAAATTTTATCCACTAGAGCATACTCCGGGCTCACCTCTTTTTCATTCCACTCCAGGTGATGCGCTTCATCCACGATGAGCATATCCCAGCCCGCCTCAAGAACTTGTTCAGATCTGTTCGGGTTAGATGTTAGAAAATCAATACTCGTAATCACGAGCTGACTATCCAGGAATGGGTTCACTGCGTTATGTTCTTCTATCGCCTTGCACCGTTCCTCATCGAACAAGCTAAACATCATATTAAATCTACGCAGTAATTCCACAAACCACTGATGCACCAGACTCTCCGGTAGCACGATCAGCACTCTGTCTGCGCGTCCTGTTAGATGGAGACGGTGCATGATCATACATGCCTCAATTGTTTTACCTAACCCGACCTCATCCGCTAGCAAGACTCTTGGATGTACACGCTTAGAAACCTCACTCACAATCGACATCTGGTGTGGAATAAGATCTGCTCTCGCCCCCATGAATCCACGCAGAATACTCCCTTTTATCTGACTATTTCTGTAGAGCGACTCCACCCGCAGGCGGAAATTTCTATCATCATCCACCGCTCCACCCAGCAGGCGGTCATGCGGTTTATTGAGCGACATACTATCGCTAAGTTCGCCTTCTTCTAGCACCCTTTCAGCAGTCACATACTGCACTACGTCACCTACCTGCTTCACCTCGGTGACTTCTAGTTCTTGGTCATCATGCGTGAGGATTTTATCACCTTTGCCAAAGACAACGCGCCTGAGCGGTGCAGATTCTATAGCATACATTCTTCTCTGTTCTACTGCTGGAAAGAGAATATCTACTGTTCCGTTTTCGATACTCAGCACCATGCCGAGTCCCATTTCTGGCTCCGAGTCACTGACCCATCGTTGCCCCACTGCTATGTCCATTACTGTTTATTTGAGATTTGTGATTTAAAATTTGAGATTGCTTACTATCAGATACTAGAAGAATGGGAGGGGAATCTTAGGAAGATCTGGGATGAGTCCGCCATCTTTTTTCTCACCTTCCTTTTTTTCCTCGTTATCTTTGTCTTTCTCTTTTTTGTTAGATCCTGTGATTCCTTCTAGCAGACCTTTGGCTGTATCAACTCCGCCTTCGAGCACTCCCTTCTCTCCCTTAAGAACTTTATCTAAACTTTCCTTCACGTTCCCCCCTCCTTCCATAAGCTTTTTGATGGTCTCAGGGCTGACCACTTCTCCACCCATTGAAAGTGCTCTCTCTATCATCTCTTGAGTTGCGGCATTTAGAAGTTTATCCGAGAGATCCTCTGTAACATCATCGAAAGTGCCGCCTATTTTGACCTTCGTCCAGAGGAGCTGATCCTTGCCAGGTTTAAAAACGCGATTCTTAGCACCGGGAATTCTTGATAGATAGGAGGCGGGCACACCAACATTAAATAAACCGTCTAAATTTTCACCTTCAATGTGGAGATGTCCTTCTATTTTCACTAACTCACGGCTGGTTAGGGTGATCTCATGCAGATGAATCTGGTCTTTGAATTTCTCAAATTTACAGTCGAACTTTTCAAAGTGGAGTGTGCGGTATTTAGGTTCCGCCAGATAATAGGACACTTTATTCAAGATAGGAAGTGCCTGTAAGGTTCCATTTTGTATCTCTAGCCATCCGTGCATTCTTGGGATCGTCCCTTGGAATGGCTTGATCTTGAATCCGCCTCTCACTTTACCAGTCAGGTGACGGTGCCAGTCATCTGGGAAGACATCCTTACATTTCAGACCAGATAATTTCCCCTCCATATCATAGAGATGTCTAGCTCTAGGTGAGAGATCCACAACTCCATTAAGAGTGATTGATCCGCTGTCAAAAATTTGTAATTTGGCATCTTTGACATAGATTTCTTCATCTAGCTGGACAATTTCGCCTTCCTCCAGTCTAGCCGTTTTAAGAAATGAGTATGGCAAATTCACAATGCCGTTCTTAATGACAGCCTTGTAGGAATCATCACTTTTGACCGTTTGGACATTTACTCCACTTATAGTATATTCGCCAGAATCGGTTTGGACAGTGGCACTTAAGTCCCCTATCTCAGCATCTAACAGCTCCACTTCATCAGGTAGTAAGCTTTCTAAGAAGCCCTTCTCTTTTTTTTCTCTTTTAAATTTCAGGAATTCTTTGCGTAAATCGAGCTCTGCATTGACTGTGCTTACATTCACATTTTTGAGTCTAAATTTATCTCGTTTAAAATAGTCTAACTTCACATCCAGCGAGATATCTTTTGCATCTATTGAAGAGATGGCACCCTCACCTGTGGATGTAAAACTATCATTTTTAGCACTAAGACCATCCCATTTAAAATCACCAAACTCTCCCTCGCTACCCAGCTCAGCTCCCACTTGAGCAGAAACATCTTTTCTAAAATCATCGCTATGAAGAAACGCAATCACTCTATTATAAGCAAAGAATGCTCCGGCAATGAGCAAGACGATAAGCCCTAAAGCCAGCTTCCACCATAGCCCTTTGAGCTTATTGCATGCTTGCTTCTTTTCTTTGGTTCGAGTGCTTGTTTTCTTTCGTTGCCTGCGGGACATAGTGGTAAACTACTCAGATTTTAACATCTCTCAAGATTTCTTCTCGCCAAAATAAAAAATTTACGTTTTTGTAACCATGCTACTCAAACCACTTATAGCTTAATATCGTGCTAGAATTAAAAGACTTCTGTTTCACCATAGACAAGGACGGCGAGCCACTCAACCTGATCGACCGTGTAAATCTCAAAATCCCTAAGGGCCACTTCATGGCCATAGTCGGACCATCCGGCTGTGGCAAGACCACACTGCTAAATACCATAGCGGGTCTCAATGAAATGTCCGAGGGATACATCTACTGGGATGGTCGCGACCTCGAAGAAGAGGGCGATCTCGAACCAGCCGAACTCGGCTACGTGCCACAGTTCTCCATCGCCTATGATGAGCTCACTGTCGATGAATCCATAGAAGCCGTGACCAAGCTCCGTGTGAAAACGCGAGACTTAGATGATCTAGATCAGCGCATTGACCGCGTGCTTGAGGAAACTGGGCTGGCACCTATCGCAGATAGATTAGTGAAAGTTCTCTCAGGTGGTCAGAAACGTCGCCTCGGATTAGCCATGGAGCTAGTTACTGACCCTACTTTGCTCCTCTGTGATGAGGTAACTTCTGGTCTTGATCCGCGCTCTGAGAGAGACATTGTACGTAGGCTGCATGATCTCTCCCGCAGAGATGGGCGGATCGTTATCTCAGTCACCCACTCGCTTGCCCACCTAGAGCTGTATGATTCCATACTCGTGCTACACGAAGGAAGAGTAGCTTATCATGGTCCGCCAGCTGGGCTTACTCATTATTTCTCTGTAGAGGATACTGAAGAAATTTACCCTCGCCTTGCAAAACAAGACTCTAACAGATGGAGAAAATCTTGGGAGAAACATGCGGACGTTTACTACTCAAAAATAGAAAAAAACCGCAACAAGCTGATCGATGCTGGCGAGCTAAACGTTCCATTAACAGCCTCCAAACAAACTAGTCCTGACACCGCTACCGCCCCCATAGAAGTAGAAGACGAAGACTGGGATGAAATCAATGGAGAGGTCCCAGAGAAGGCATCAAGCTCTAAAAGGAACAAGAGAAAGAAAGAAAAATCTCCTGACACCGAACCTCTCTCACTAGATGACGACAATGATATAATCAAAGAAACTACTGAAGCTGTTAGAACACCAGGCGCATTTAGCCAGTTCTGCACTTTATTAGCGCGCCGTTGGAAAATTTTCTTCCGTGATCGCGGTCAAGTTTTCCTCCAGCTAGCGATCATGATCTGTTTCCCACTTATCGTCATTCTCTTTGCTGAGCAGGGAAATGAAACTTTATTGAGCTTCTCTGACTCTGGCACAGACTACTCTGTTTCAGGACTAGAGAACCTCAACAAAATCGCCTCCAACCGAGCAAAAGTAGGAGGAGCAGTCTCTGGTATTATCATGTTCCAAATGGTGCTACTCGCACTCATGGGCTCTAACAATGCCGCTAGAGAAATAGCTGGTGAGCGAAAAATCATGGAGAAAGAGAAATTCGGAGGAGTTAGTCCATTCGCCTACCTTCTCAGCAAAATCACTTTCTTAGTAGCTATTATTCTCGTTCAGTCCCTCATTATGGGAATTGCCGTCCAGTCTGCCTGGGCCTTCAAGGGAACTGGCTCTACTAGTTATGTGGATCACTTTATATTCCTCGTATTGATCAATGCTGCAATGACATTTATCTGTCTAGGTATCTCATCACTGATGAAGACTTCAGAAAAAGCCTCACTACTCTCTATTTACTTAGTGGGTTTCCAGCTACCACTCTCAGGTGCAGTCCTGGCGCTCCCAGAGACCGTGGGAATGATCACACGTCCATTTATCTCAGCATACTGGGCATGGGCTGGCAGCCTACAGCACCTCCGCACAGACTACTACGCTGCTGTAAAAGGAGTCACTGAAACTCGGATAGATTTTAACTCCACTACCTGCATGACCATTTTGGGAGCACAGATTCTTATCGGACTCATACTCACCTACATCGGCATCAGGCGTCACCAGTGGGAACATTAAGAAGTATTAACCAACACCAAATTTATAAATTTCGCCTTGCTGAATCTCGCTCAGCAAGGCATTTTTATTGAAAGATATTTTAATCAGTTTGTAACTTCACGCATAGGCATCCTTACACACTGGTAACTCAAACTAAATCAAATGGCTCGAAGAACACGTAAAAAACAATCATCATCGTCAAACCCACTACCTATCATCATTGGCGCACTCTGTGTGCTGGGACTATTAGCTGGTGGATACTTTATTCTAACCAGAGAGAAAAGTGCTAGCGCTAGTGAACTCAATGCAGAAACTTACACTAACTCACCCGAATCTGTTCGCGGATCGACTTTTGCTGTGAAAGCAGAAGTGATAAAAAAGCTCTATTATGAAGAAGGTGTCACTCAGGTAGTGCACGTTATTTATAATGATGAGCCTATTCCCATCGAGATCCCAGCCAGTGTTGAAGGACCAAACATCAACACTCAGCAAGAATACACATTTATCGTCAAAGCAAAAAATGACGCATGGTTAGTTGCTAAATCCTACACGGACAAGTAAACTAAGCTTAGCATTAAGATCATTACCATTTTTCCATCATCATGAAAAAGACACTCATAGCCGCACTACTAGCATCTAGCTCCGTAGCTCCTCTCTTCGCTCAAAAGCCACCATCAGCACCATCATCTGGTGGAGGGAATTCATCTGGAGGAAACACCGTCATTAGACGTGATAATGAACAGCAAGCATCAGCTCATGGTCAGGAAATCCCGATGATTGATCCGACAAATAAAACGATCGATTTTCAAGGCAAGAAATACAGCCTTATGGATAACAACCTCGGTGGACAATTTGAGGCATATCTCGCTACCGACACTCTATCCTCTCAAGCTGCCGTAGAATACCGTGCGCATCTGCGACAAATTTTAGATTACTTAGCTCCGAACAAAACGGATGGCTCGAAACTAAAAGCAGCATACGATCTCCTCTCCAAAGCGGCAGAATATCCTGGCGATGGAAATCTATGTGAATCACTAGGCAATGCCATCTACTCAGCACAGCTCACGAAAAACCATATCGGAACCAAGAAAGAATTTATCGGTAAATTGCTCAAAGAGCAGAAAAAGCTAGTCCACAACATGGGCGTCATTGAGAGCAAACTAGATGTTCAGCCAGCTGGGAGAGGATCTGGCGGTGGCGGCAAAGGCAAAGGTAAAGGCAGAAACGGAGGCGGAAGCACTTCAGCAACTGGCACCAAATCTATTGATTACTTGATGATGCAGAAACGCCTAGTTGAAATCACCGCACTGATCAAAAAGACTGAAGTAGAAGGCACGATTGATTTGACTCAATCTAAGATTCAGTATCAAGCGATGATGGTGCAACTCTTCATTCAGCGTAGATTTGAGCACGTGATCATGTCTGCTAGATTTTATAATCTCATCTATAAAGATGGAGATACTAAAATGAGACTCAAGAAAGGTTCTGACACTGAGAAATTTTTCTCTGAAGGAATAGGAGTAAACCCGACTGTAGCCGGACTAGATGCCGCTGCGAATGAAGCCATCCGTAAAGTGGACACACTGATCAGCGCGTTTAATAACAATATTAAAAGCGGTCGTATCCATGCTGCATCTGAGAGACTCGTGGAAGCCTTTGCGATTGGAGAATTCCTTCCTTCAGTGCAAGTAGTTCCCTACGAGGACAAGGCAAAAATCCAGCAATATGTTCAAGACGCAAATGACATGATCAAGACGCTCGAAGCCAAAGATCTGGAGCGTGGACAAGAACTCAATAACAGCCTCCAAAAACAAGCCGCAGACTACAATGCTTCAGAGGCTACTTCTTACATCGCAGCGAAGAAAACTGAATCAAAAAGTTATGCGCGTGATGCGAAAATAGCTCTCTTCCAAATGAAGAAAGCGCGTGACACTCAAGAACGCTATAATGAAGAGCAACGCTTTAAAACCGCGATGTTTAAGTCCACCTCCGCTTGGCCATCTAATCCTGACCTCGAAGACATCAATAACCTCCTAGATAAAATTATCGATAGCGGTGTCGAGGGCGAAGATATGCTCCTTGTTGCTAGAAAAGATTTTGACCGCTATGTGGAAACAAAGTCATGGGCAGCCATCATGAAAGAGGAAAACCTCTCACGTTTCATCGCGGCGTTCAACCTCTCGAAAGAAGATCAAGATGTGACGCGTAAAAATCTACTCAAGAAAATCACCTCTGAGAAATCATCAGTCATCGCTGCATTAAAGGAAGCGCAGACTCTTGATGAGCGCGGTTTCGCAGAAGCGGCATGGGAGATCATAGACATCAGACAGAAAGAACACCCTAATGATTTAGAGCTATCGCAAGCGAAAGCTATCTACAGCGGTAAGGCTGCTAAATTCGCAAGCGTCATTGCCAGGGCTCAGGAGTATGAAAATGAGTCCCCAACATCAGCCCAAGCACTCACATGGTATCTCAAAGCTGAGAACATCCACCCTGACAGTAAGTATGCCTCAGCTGGTATCAAAAGAATCATCGCAGCAAAGTTCGATGCTCCAGAAGACCAAATCAATCTCAAGGAAAACACCTCAGCGGCAGAAGACAAAAAGGACGAATAATTTCAACCCCATCCTCCCACTCTGCTAAATCTAAACATTACAAAGCACGCTATGAATAGCGGGCTTTGTAGTTTAAAATTGTAGATTTTTGCTTAGGAAAAATTACTCTTCCTCATCCGCAGTGTCATCTTCCTCCACATACTCTTCGTCATCGTGAGCAGTGAATTTTCTTACACGCTTCTCTTCGGGAAGTGGCGATAGCAACATGCTAACATTTCTACCCGCAAGTCTAGGTGGCTGATCAACCGCTGCCATTCCTACCATGTCCGCAACAACGCGCTTGAGAACTTCAACTCCAAGTTCCTTGTGAGCATTTTCACGTCCACGGAACATCAGACCTACTTTTACCTTACTCCCCTCATCAAGAAACTTCTCGATGCGTGAGCACTTTAGGTTGTAGTCATGTTCTTCTGTCCGAACACGGAACTTAATTTCCTTAAGTCGAGGAGCACTATTCACCTTGCCCTTCTTGAGCTTGGACATTTGATACTTGTGCTTACCATAGTCACAGATCTTGCACACTGGCGGATCTGACTTAGCGGTAATTTCCACCAGATCTAACCCTAGTGATTTTGCCTTCTGTTGCGCTTCTTGAGAGGTCATCACCCCTAGTTGATCTCCGTTATCCATGACTACACGGACTTTCGGTGCCCGAATGTATTGATTCACTCGGGTCATTTCGCGACGTTTTCTGTATGGCTTCTTTGGCTTAGCTATGGTCTTATCCTCCTTATTATTTTTGTTTTTATGGGTTCCTCACTAGCCACATTGTGCAGCTTACTCTATCGAGCTTATGGGGAAAAATTTTACAACACTTGTTACTCGTTAAAATCTCTACTGATCTGTTAGAGAGACCTTTCGTTGATTTCTTTTGATATGTTAGAAACAAATTCATCGAGTGTTACTGTGCCGAGATCTTGTCTATCTCGGTGGCGGACAGAAACAGAATTTGTCTCTGCTTCCTTACCACCAATGACCAACATGTAAGGCACTCTATCTAATCTGGCAAGTCGAATCTTTGCCCCAAGTTTCTCTGCTGCTCTATCGACGCTCACGCGAACACCAGCATCTGCTAGCCGCTTGGCTGCCGCCTCCCCCTCTGCGAGGAATTTATCTGAAAGCGGAAGCACTCTCACCTGTTCAGGCGCAAGCCAAGTAGGAAATTTCCCTTCAAAGTGCTCGATCAATAATCCCACAAATCTCTCCAGTGATCCAAACGGAGCACGGTGGATCATTACAGGCCGATGCGTCTTGTTATCATTACCTGCGTAAGTGAGATCAAATCTCTCAGGCAAGTTAAAATCTAGCTGCACAGTTCCTAACTGCCAGTCTCTGCCAATGACATCCTTCACCACGAAATCAATCTTCGGTCCATAGAACGCAGCTTCACCTAGCTCAACTGTGTAATCCGCACCGAGCTTCTCCACTGCATCTTTTAGCGAAGCCTCAGCCTTTTCCCAGACTTCACGCTCGCCTACATATTTATCTGAGTCAGGATCACTGAATGATAATCTCACTCGGTAATCGCTCATCCCCAGAGTTTTTAGAACTTTTTCTACTAAAGCCAAGCACCCCTGAATCTCATCATCCACTTGCTCAGGAAGACAGAATAAATGCGCATCGTCTTGGGTGAATCCACGCACACGTGTCATCCCACCTAGCTCACCAGACTGCTCCCAGCGATACACTGTGCCGAACTCCGCAAGCCTAACAGGCAAGTCACGATAACTGCGATGCTCACTGCTATAAATTTTAATATGATGAGGACAATTCATCGGTCTAAGCATGTATCCCTCAATCTCACCATTCTTTAGTCCATTAGTGAGTTCACTACATGGCGCATTATCATCTGCCAGCTTCTCTAATGCTGAGCGCTCAGGAATAGCTGCATACTGGCTATCCTCATAATAAGGGAAATGCCCCGATGTGCGGTAAAGATCTAGCTTCCCGATGTGTGGAGTGAACACCTGGCTGTATCCCTGCTTGTCTAGCTCAGCCGTGATAAAATCTTGCAACTGCCGTCTCACCATCGCTCCCTTTGGTTTCCATAAGATCAACCCCTGCCCTACCATTTCATCAATGTGAAACAGCCCAAGCTCTCTTCCTAGACGTCTGTGGTCACGCTTCTTGGCTTCCTCTAATTTCTCAAGATGATCAGCAAGCATAGTCGCATTCTTAAAGCATGTTCCATAAACTCGCTGTAGAGATTCCTTATCCTTGTCACCTTTATAGAAAGCACTAGCCACACTGAGCACCTTGTGAGCCTTGCAGTTTCCTGTACGCCCCACATGTGGTCCAGCGCAGAGATCCCAGAAATCATTATTCTTATAGATGGAAATCTCCTCTCCCTCAGGAATGTCATTTAATAGATCTATCTTAAATTTACTTTCTACCGCGCGCTCAGTCAGACCTCCTAAGCGACCACTCCTCGCTAGCTCCATTGCCTCATCGCGGCTTACCACCATACGCTCAAATGGAGAGTTCTCCTTCACCACCTTTTTCATCTCAGCCTCTATCTTCTCAAAGTCATCTGGAGATATGCGGTGATCCAGATCTATGTCATAATAAAACCCGCTCTCCACTGGAGGTCCCCCAGCTAGCTGAGCATCTGGCCACAAACGCAGAATAGCAGTCGCTAAAACGTGTGCACAACTATGACGCAAACGATCTAGGTCACTCATATTGTGACGCTCCTCCAATGATTTTCTTTCTTTATCTGACATGTCACCGCCTAAAAACCACTCCCCCCTCTAATTTGCAATGAAAAAGAAACGGCGAACACGATTTCGAAGGACTCGATTCTTCACGCTACAAAAGAACCTCTCCAGAGTTTTAAATCACATCTCCTCCAATTTTTTTATAAAATTTAACACAAAGAGATGAATAAATGACCAAGCTATAGCATCCAAACAGCTCACAAACTACCTAATGCAGACAAAAAATCGTTTATAATTCAATACTTTACAGTTAAACTTTAAAAAATATAAGGAAATATTGAATTTATATCTTTACAAATTAAAATTCTTAAATTAAATTATCCAACGTTATGAAAACATTACTTATCTCAACAGCCTTATTCACAGCACCCCTAGTAGGTTCTGTAACGGCTCAATCGACAACAAGCACACTCACGAAACTCGTCAGTGAACAAGAGCGCCAAATCAAAGAACTCAAAACAGAAGTAGCATCACTCAGATCACTTCTAAATCTTGAGCGTCGTAAAAATGGCAAAGTTGCCCTTCCTGTAAGCAACACTCCTAGTAAAACTTACTCTTCTGCTTCATCTCACACAGTAAAAGCTGGTGACACATTTAGCAGTATTTCTCGCAAGTATGGAGTCAGCGTTAGCGCACTCATCATCGCTAACCCTAAAGTGAAGCCATCAAAAATCGCAATCAACCAAAAGCTAGTCATTCCCCAAGCGAACTCAAAAGCAGTAGCATCAGCTCCAAAGGTGAAAGCTACTCCTAAGAAAGCAACACTCACAAGTTCAAGCACACAGACCATCTCTACTAAAGGAACTTACAAGGTAGCCAAGGGAGACACATTCTACGGTATTGCTAAAAAGCATAAGATCTCACTCGCGTCTCTTTCAGCAGCTAACCCAGGTGTGAATCCAGGTAAGCTAAAGATTGGTCAGAGCATCAGACTCACCAAGAGTGCTTCTAAGCCTAGTAAAACGACGCCAACTAAGAAATCAACCAGCGCTTACAAGCCACTTCCTAAGGTAGTGAAAAAAGCTACACCAAAGCCAACAGCTAAACCAAAGGCTAAACCAACAGCTGTAGCAAAGAGCACTCCTAAACCGGTAGCTAAACCTACACCTAAGCCAACACCTAAGCCAAAGACTGAGTCTTACGTAAAACAATCAGGTGATGTAGCCCGCACTGTGCCAGTTAGCCATGAGATGACCTTCGGTGCATTTGCTAAGCAGCACGGAACGACTATTTCAGTTCTCAATGCACTCAACGGACTAGACCTCCCTGCTGATGAGCCAATGGCAGCAGGATCAGAGCTCTTCATCCCTAATAAATAAACCACTTTTCATTGGATAAGTAAATACTGCGGAGGCAGTGACATAGAATGCTCAGAGAGTTCGCTCTCTGAGCATTTTGCTTTTAGCATAGCTCACTAATTCTCCTCCCTACGTATAGGATTGAGCTCTACGGCACGTCTGCTTCTCGCATAATTAGTTTCTGTTCCTGTTTCTATTCCTAAAACTCGGCTTTGAATCCGTGCATTCCTCAACTCAGCCACACGTTCTTTTCTACGAGCATCATGCAGTGAGTCCCTCATCTCATCACGCGCCTGTTGCGCTAAATGATTCGTCTCATTGTATTCCCCCAGTGATAATTTCTGGAACGCGGAGTGCAACAACTGATTAGCCTTACGAGTCTCAGCCCTGTAGCCCCTCTCACCTTGCCAAGCAGATAACTTCTTTAACTCTAGCGATACCTCCTCCAGCGTATCGAGCGTCTGCTTTGCATACTTCAACTCATCTTCTAATTGTAAATTCACCGCCTCCAGCCCCTGAAGAAACACATCGAAATCAAACCTCAGCTCCCTCCACTCTATCTGGTGACCATCTAGCCTTGTTCTTAGCTTAGGCCATCTTGCTGTTAGAAATTCTACTTTCTCTAACATCTGCGTTGTAAGCTGGCTATCAGGGATACCATCAGTAACAGCCGTCTTAGCATTCTCTTTTGCCTCAGCTACTAACGCGTCTATCTGCTCCACCTTCTGATTTAAAATTTTAAACAGATCAGCATCAGAATCAATACAGAGGCTCACCACCTCCAATAAATCGTCTAATTTATGACAACATTGCGTCACATTTAAAACGTTCCTCTCTCTGCCTTTAACACTATTCACCTCCAGAAATGTAGCATATGAGACCTCCACACTCTGGATCATTTGCTTCGTTTCCTTACATAAAAACGCCTCATCCCTATCCGATAAAATCTCACCAAGACGAGAATCTATTTTATCTAACATAGTCTCCACCTTAGCTTCCAACTTCTGGACATCGCGCTCAGACTTCTCCACCCGCTCCGGTATTTCCCTGATCCCCTGCAGCGTGATTTCAGCAGAATTCATAATCTTCTCGGTGACCAAAAACTTACCCTCAGCACGGTGTCTTTCAATCAAATCTAACTGAACATCTAACACATCAAGCTGATGCTCCGCTCCCTTCACCGCGATCAGGTAATCATCATCAAACACAGCTTCAGCATTAGACTCCAGTAGAGCATGGTGCTTCTGCATTGCCTGCACCATCGCTTCCCGCGTCGTCACTAGCCCAGCTCTTAGCAGCTTGACGCGCTCCTCCCCCTCTATCGCAGATCTCCTCGCTGCCGCTAAAGCATCATGAGTCGCAGAAAACTTATCTTTTAATAACTCATGCAGACTACGCGAACGCTCCACGTTACCATTTGAAATAGCCTCACCCAGATCTGCCAGCACCTCTTGGGCTTCTAACTTACATAGAGCGAGCTCTTCAGAATCTTGCAGCACCTCAGACTCATCTATATCCAGATGCTCCGCGATCTGTCTTCTCACCTTTCCTAGGGATCTATCCAGCTTCTCATTCAGATGCCGATGATGCGACTCATACCTCACCAACATAAAGTCCATCTCATACAATCTCTCGGTGAATCCCATCCTTCCAATCTGCTTTTCTATCCCTCTAACAGAATCTGAATAGCCCACAAGATCTCTAAATTTCTTATCCATCTCATCCAGACCATCACTCACCCACAGCTCCTCCAGATTTTGCGAGTCCATTCTCTTCCGAATAGTTCGCACCTCTCGGTTCTCTATCTCTATCAGCTTCTCTGCCACCTCCAGAGCCGCCTCCGCCCTATCAAATCTCTGCACCAAATGCCCCAGCAAACTCTGATCCACCCGCACAGGATCATTCTTACTGATAGCAAATGCATTATCTAACAGCTCCTCAGTCTCTCTCGCCCATGACCTACCCAGCTTATTGAGCTGAAATCTCCCACTCTTGCTCTTCTTCGTAAGCTCCACCTGACGCAGCAAGATCGATTTAAACCTCTCATCCTGCTCATCTAACTTCACCCACAACGTTTCTAACAAATTCTCAAGATAATCTAAATCTGAACGTAATGATGCCCTATCCTTCTCGCCTCTGCGCTTGAGCATACTAAAATTTCTATACCGAGATAAGCGGTGCTCAGACACCCAGGCCACCTTGCTAGCATCCTCCTTGGATAAGACCTTATCTCGATCACTCTGTATAATGTCCTCCACCTCATCCACCTTCGCGGCTAACTCAGCAGACCTCAGAAAATTCTCTTCCATCAGAGCCTCTATCCTCTGAGCCATCTCCAATGTCTCCCCCTCATAGCTCCTATCAGAACCACCAAAAGAACCCACCAACAATAACGCTTTCTCCTTGATAGCGATCAGTGCGTCTAAGTCAAAATTCAATAAATCCTTCTCCTCCTTAGCCGCATTCAGATACTCAGCCGTCTGCTTTTTCTGAGCACGATAGTACTTATAATAAGTCCACGCCCCTCCTGCCACACCCGTCGTAATCCCTAATGCTAACCATTCTGTCATCACCCACACCTTGCAGAAAACTCACCACCCCGCCAATGGTAAAAATACAGAATTATTATACCCCCAAAGTAGCCCCACATACCCCAAAAATAAGAAAAGCAGAGCTCCAGCTCACCAACGATTGAACATTTTAGAGAGGAAAGTCTCTAAAAACAGTGCTATCCAGGCTAGGGCAATAATCTTTCAAAAGAAATCTGCTGACAAACGTCTCGATCTGTAGAAGATACCCTCATGCGCACCGCAGTCTATGCAGGGTCATTTGACCCACCCACTAATGGTCACGTCTGGATGATTGAACAAGGTCTCAAGCTCTTCGATCATCTCTACGTCGCGATCGGTTCTAATCCAGCCAAGAACTACACATTTAGTGTGGATGAGCGGCTGAACATGCTGCGAGAGAGCTTAGCATCTTGCGAGCGGCTCACTATCTCACATTTTGATAATCGCTACCTAGTGGACTATGCTCACGAGGTGAACGCCCACTACATCCTGCGTGGCATCCGCTCACCAAATGACTACGAATACGAGCGAGTGATGCGTCACATCAATGCTGACATGGCACCGGAGATCACCACCTCATTCCTCATGCCTCCGCGCGACATCGCCGAGCTGTCATCCAGCATGGTAAAGGGACTCATCGGTCCAGATGGATGGGAGAAAACCGTTCGTAGATATGTCCCTCCATATGTCTTCGAGCAGCTACAGCTTAAAAAATAGTATTCACTAAAAAATCTAACCTTTTCACTTCTCAGCCGTCTATACCGTCATATGAATCACGAAGAATTTGCCCAGCTAGTCCAGGATCGATACGCATGGACTAAATCACTGAAATCAGAAATGTCCAACGTCCTGGTCGGACAAGACCAGCTAGTAGATCGCCTCATCATAGGACTACTCAGCAATGGTCACATCATCCTAGAAGGTGTTCCAGGTCTGGCTAAAACGCTCGCCATCAACTCTCTCGCGGGCTGCCTTGACACTGGTTTTTCTAGAATCCAGTTCACCCCAGACCTCCTCCCTGCTGACTTGTTAGGGACCATGATTTATAACCCACAGGAAATGTCATTTAGTTCTAAACTGGGGCCTATTTTCAGTAATCTAATCTTAGCCGATGAGATAAACCGAGCACCTGCAAAAGTGCAATCTGCACTACTAGAGGCGATGCAGGAAAAGCAAGTGACCATTGGCGATACCTCCTACCCACTCCCAGATCCATTCCTTGTTCTCGCTACACAGAACCCGATTGATCAGGAAGGTACTTACCAGCTACCAGAAGCTCAGCTGGACAGATTCTTGCTCAAGGTGCACGTGGATTATCCATCGAAGCAGGATGAGCTTACCATTTTAGACCGGTTGGCTACCTCTGCGAAAGTTCCCACTACTAAGAAAGTAATCTCAGCAGATGAAGTGAAAGAATGCCGCAGTATCGTTAACAACATTTACATCGATTCAGCGATCAAAGAATACATCGTAGAGCTAGTGCATACCACCCGTAGGCCTGGAAAAGTAGATCCTGGACTCGCTCCACTCATCCGCTCAGGTGCATCACCTCGTGCTACTATTAATTTAGCTCTAGCCTCAAAGGCGAGTGCGTTTATGGCTGGCAGATCCTTCGTGACTCCGCAAGACATAAAGGATCTCGCGCCTGATGTCTTCCGCCACCGTATCCTGCTCAGCTATGAAGCAGAGGCTGAAAATGTGACCACAGACGAGATCATCCAGCGTATCCTCAAGCGCGTAGTCGTACCGTAGCCCGTGCAATATCAAGGCACAGGAAACTCGCTGATAGAGATTGCAAACTAGGGTAAGAGTGGTAGTCTAAGATTACAGATTTATCCGACTGCTACATGCTTATTCGCCGCCTCATCATTAAACTCCGCATCACACTGACCATTCTCTTTGTCCTCAGTGTCATGGCGGTGATCGGCGGACTCTATTATCTGAATAGCACTGGTCTGAATAAAGACATCCGGAATCATATCTCCAGCGAGCTTGAGCGGCGTGGAGTTTATGTTGAGTTCGACAGCTTAAAGTATCAATTCTCTGACGGATTAGTCGCTAAAAATGTTCATTTCTATGGAGATCCTGAACGTCTGACCAAGCTCGCATCACTCCCAGAAGTATCCATTAACCTAGATAAAACCAAGCTTCTACGTGGCATCCGCAAGATCAACAGTCTTTCACTAACTGGTGCAGATATAGAAATCCCCCTCAACCCTCATGAACCAACATCCGCGAGGGTGAAGATACACAACATCAACGGTAACATCGAGTTCCCTGATGCCGGCACCATTTCTACCAATAAGCTCACTGCCCAATACATGGGAATAAACATCACCTTAGCTGGCAACCTTTGGCAGGAACTTGATCTACCAAAATCAAAACCATCAAAAGATGCTTCCAAAAAACGCGCTGAGGCGTATCAGAAATTTCTAGACTACCTTGATCAATGGGAATGGGATTCCGCAGCACCACCAGACCTTCATCTATTTGTAGAAGGTGACATCAATTCGCCTGATAAAATCAAAATCGAATTCGACCTCATCGCACCCAGCCTGAACTACCAAGAATATGTTCTTAATAATGTGCAGACGATTGGAGATTTCAGCCACAATCTACTCACCATCGACAGCCTTTACTTCGAAAACATGGATGAAGAAGCCCATGTAGAAATGGACTATGATTTCACAATCAGAGACGGCAGGTTTCACGTTGACAGCGACATCCACATCCAAAAATTTGTCCTTACATTCTTTAACCGTGAATTATTTAAAGGATTCAACATCAATGGTGGCTCAGAAATTAATGCCAAGGGTTACTTTAAGCTCCCCACAAAGATAGACGACAAATCATTTGCCGTAGTTCTGCCCTCGTTCATTAATCCATTCGCCGAGCTAGAAATCAAAGCCATGGGCAACGTAAAGCTCACCTCATACGAATACCTTGGATCTGAGTTTGATTCCTTTAACTCAGACTTCTCCTGGAACAATGGCGATGTCTATCTGGATAATCTCGACGTCCAAAATCCTGCCGGCTACCTACGAGGCAGGCTTCTCATCAAAAACAACATCGTCACCTATGACACCCAGACCACACTCCCCAAGCGCACCTTCACCCCCTTTATCAAGAAAGGCGGAAAAATAGATGCCGCAGTTAGGCAGATCGTCCTAGACCCGAATTCTAAAGTCTTTTTCAAATCCAAAGGAACCATCAACGCAAACGATCTAACAGACTGGGTATCTGATGGCGAACTCCACCTGACTAAGCTCACCTACAATGGACTCTACGCTGAATCACTGAGCACCAAATTCCGCTGGCTAGACGGCGCACTGACTGGTAGCGCCACACTGATGGACTCACGTTACAAAGACATCTCTTTTAAACAGCTCGACTCAGCCATCTCATGGAAAGACCAAGCGCTCAATGCAAATGTGAAGCTAACAAAACCTATCCTGAGAGGCTCGCCGTTAGATTCATTTAAAGCCATCATCAATGTCCAAGATAAGCAGCTAAAGATCACAGACATCTTAGGTGTTCACCCCTCAGGCAACCTCAGTGGGAATTTCCACACCAGTGATGACTACTATCACTTTGATCTCATCTCCACACTGAATCCCTATGTGCTGATACCTTTCATCAAAAACCAGAAGACCGTTGCGTTTTTATCGCAGGCTGGAATAGATGCACAATCAAAGAGCTACATTTCAGCCAAAGGCAAGCTAAGCCGTACCGATCTCAGAGACTGGGAATCTGAAGGGCAAGCCACTTTCACTGAGCTGACATTCAACGGAGTAGATCTCCACTCGATCAAATCTGACTACAAGATCAGCGCTAAAGGACTGCTGGCTACCGATGCCAGACTAGTATTCAATTACCAAAACTATGACCTCTACAAACGCTTTAAAGGCACTAAAAATAGTTCCGCTAAAGGTGAAGCCACCGTTAAAAAAACCTACATAGACAACCAAGCAAAAACGGCAACATTAGAGGGGATAACTGGGCGAGCCTACCCAGCCCAAGTGGCGCGTCTCTTTCACTCAGAGGTGGCAGATCATCTTGAAGAATACCAGTTCTACTCTCCCCCCACCCTCAGCGCATCTGGAGTATTTGACACAGTCGCCAGAGACACCAAGGACCAGAAACTAAATTTCATCTGCAATATCGCCACTCCAGGATCACAAGTCAGATACAAGTTCTTGGATGGTAATTTGCAGCTTAAAAATTTCTCCGCTAATATCCAAATTATCAAGAATCAAGTCAAAGTAAGAAAGATGCGCGCTCAGCTATTCAACAATGGCATGGCTAATGCAAACCTCTACTTCACCATTCCTAAAAATGGACCAGCCAGATATCACGGAGACCTCAACTGGCAAAACATCGACTTCAAACAAGTCGGGCTAACTTATAATTTCGATGAAGTCCAGCAAGGTCGCCTACGCGGTAACATTCAGTTCACAGGAGACACTAACAGCATCGCATCCTTCAACACCAAAAAAGACACCATGGGAACCTTCGCACTCGAAAACGGCAACCTATTCTCAGTCCCCGTGCTAGGACCTGTAAGCATGATCATCAATCCATTCATCTCACCCTTAGCTGGAGGAAAAGCACTCAACGAGCGCCTCAAAAACATCTCGGCCAGATTCAAAATCGTCAACGGAGTCATCATCACCGATGACATCCAGTCCCTCACTCCCAGCCTCACATTCTTTGGCGAAGGATCCGTGAATCTTAACACAGACAAAATAGACATCACCATCCGGGTAAACTACCGTGGACTGCTCGGCAAAGCCATGGAACTCAGTGCTGAAATCATTAAGCTACCCATCCACATGCTCAGATCAGTCTTCCTCAATAAAAAACCAGCCACCACAGGACTCATCCAAGTCCGCGGTAGAGGTCACTACAAAGATCCCAAATGGAAACTCGTACCCTTCGATCCCCCGCGCGACTTCAACGTCCCCCTCTTCAAACCAGGTAAAGCACGCGCTGTTCCGAGAGCTCAGCCTATCCCTTAGTTATACCATGTAGTGATTGAAATCGGACAATAGCCAGAGTGAATCCTTTAAAAATCAAGGCGCGATGAAGGAGTGATGCGGGCATCACGACTGAAGAGAAACGCAGATTTTTAGAGGATTCGCCTGGCACTCTATAAGAAATGCGAAGCACAATTTACCACACTCACTAAACAAATCTATTGTCCGATATCAATTGCGGAATGGTATTATAACAACAAGGCTAATCATCCATGCCTATTGCGTAGGCTCCATCGCTAGAAACGATCACTCGCATCGGGCGGCAGCAGACCTCGCAATCATAATCCATCTCCACCCCACCATCAGGCACCTCCTCATGCTGGAGCGTGAAGGAAAAAAACTCAAAGCAACTCGGACATTGAATTTCTGTTAGATTTTCTAACATAATTTATAGACTACTCTAACAACGCATTATCCCGCTCATCGAATGGCACCCACAGAAGTGACACGCTTTTCACATCAATGTCCTTTTTGTAGGGTTTTACTTGTGCGGTCTCTAGTTCTAACAGCATTGGATCAAATCTATCCGCTAGGTCATTGAGTTCAGCGCGCATGTCCGCTTCCATGTCTGCTATCTCATCTAACAGACCCTCCACCTTAGCCTCTGCACGGTGCACATCTTGGCTTTGCTTTCTGGACCTGCTGTAGGAGTTAGCGGCTGATCTGCCTTTATTTACAGTCGAAGCACTCATCTTTCTTTTACCAAAAATCATCCCGATCACTGCTCCCACCACATTGCCTGTGGCTTGCATTTTCGCATTGGATGCCTCGGATTCTTCTCTCGCTAGAGTTGCCTCGGCACGGTCAAGTTGACCTTCTTTAGTATCGATTTTTTTCTGAAGTTTCTTCCTCAGAGCATTCACTGCCTCATCACGCATCTCGCGGGCTTCATGAGAAAGTCTTCCTCTAAAATCTCCCTCACTCTCGCCCATCTTAGAATATTCCTTTAGCATCGGAGCATAGAATACATTCACGCGTTCGTTTCTATAAATCCAGTCTTCGAAGTCATCTTCCACTCCCTTGTAGTTATCCGCATTCATCGCGAAGGCAGGGAGTTCATCATAGCCAGCACCTTTGCGTGGCTCGTAGTCAAATTTATCCAGAGCCAAATGACACACCACATTTTCCTTCCAGTTCACACCCTCAGGGCTCATGGCATTGATAAATCTCACACGCCTAGATCCCTCCACCCCAGTCTTCGTAGAGCTGAAATGAACGCTCGCCTCACGGAGCAAATGCGGCTTGTAAGTCACACCATCAACATCCCCTGAGAATGGTAGGAAATTTTCCTTCACACCAGTTCCTACCGGAGGTCGCTCACCCACTTTTTCCTCTGGCTCCGGAGCTGATGAGGGCATCCCCATGGGGTTCGATTTCCCTGCCGGCGCACTTCTCCCACTCTTCGCACTCTTTATCTCAAAGGCATCGCGCTTCGGATCCATCAGGGTCTTGATCTGTCTTCTCGTCATTGGACCTCGGAGATAGCTCATCACCCAGCGCACGTGAAATACCACTGGACCATTTTCATGGACGTTGTTCATGAGGAAAACTCTGCTGCCCAAGCCTGCTAATAACTCCTCCATTGCACCTCGATCAAACCCTCCGTCTTGACTCGCCGCCGCACCTTCCAGCCCATCCAGAACCCGCGCCTTATCACGTTCCGTCTGGAGTCTCCCCAGCCACCAGGTACCGATGTTAGAGAGCGCCTTGTAGTCCAGATCAACAGGGTTCTGAGTCGCCAGCAGGACACCCAGACCAAATGCCCTCGCCTGCTTCAGCATCGTGAGCATCGGCTTCTTACTCGGTGGCATTGCCGTGGGTGGCAGGAAGCCATAAATTTCATCCATGTAGAGCATCGCGCGCAGACTTGTGGTTCCACTTTGGCTCCGCATCCATCCCAGCATCTGATTGAGCAGAATACTCACAAAAAACATCCGCTCACTATCGTTGAGATGAGCGATCGAGAAAATAGAAACTCGCGCGCGTCCATCATCGTGATAAAGCATTTTCTGAATATCTAACGGAGGCCCCTCCATCCACGTTGAAAATCCAGGACTCGCTAGCAGATTATTAAATTTCAGAGCTAACGACTGACGCTTTTTAGCCGGATAGAAGCTCTCCAGGTCGATAATCCCCACTTTGCTAAACTTTGGTTTCTGGATATTTCTGATCAGCGACTCGATGCTCAGACTCTCCTCCGCCATCCACGCATGCTGGAAAATAGCACTCATCAGCACCGCCTCCGGACTCTGAATAGGGTCTGCATCCACACCCACCAGCGACAGTAGCGAGCTCACCGTGCTCTCTATTCTCTCACCTAACATTTCCCCATCATCCAGCACCTCAAATGGAGGCGCATCAAGCGAGCTCAAAATACTCACTGGTATCCCAGCCTTACTTCCGGGAGTGAAGACATTCACATCCACCTTATCTCTAAATTCTCTGACCCTATCAGAGCTCTGCCCCCACTGACCTATCCCATCTTCCCACATTCGCGCAGTTTTTTCCGCGTGTTCTTCAGGCGTTCTGCCCTTCTTGATCGCATCATCCTCATTGATCCATGGACGGAAATCACTGCCCTTAAAGTCAGGAAATGCCAGCATCATGTTCGCAATATCACCCTTAGGATCGATCACGATGGCAGGGATATTATCCATCACCGCCTCCTCTAACAGACCGATGCAAAGACCTGTCTTACCTGACCCCGTCATCCCTAGCACCACACCATGAGTCACTAGATCCTTCGAGTCATACATCACTAGCTCGTCCTCAATCTCTGACTTCTTAAGATCATACTCTCGCCCTAGATAAAACTGACCTAATTTTTCGTAATCTGACTTTTCAATTTGCATACCCATATACAAAACCAATCCCGCCAAGATGAAAAGCCACAAGATGTGAAATTTTTGTGCGTGCCAAATTTCACCTTTCTGGTTTACTCCACCACATGCGAAACCTCAAAGACGGCATCAGATCACTCGTGAAAATAGACTTCTACGGGCACGTCCATAAATACTTCCGTGGCACGGATGCGGACAAGCGTGCAGAGAACGAGGCACGCGTTCTCAAAGTGTTAGAAGAACGCGGTTGCCCCTACGTTCCCCGCCTTTTAGACTACACCGCAGAGGAAAACTACATCGTCACGACCAACTGCGGTAGCCCAGCACCCAGCGTCACTAAAAAGAAATCTGACAAGCTCTACGCCAAACTCAAAGAGGACTACGGAGTCATCCACGATGACCCAGAACCCCGCAACATCACCTATAATGAAGTCATGGGAGAGTTCAACATCATCGACTTCGAGCTCGCTACCGTCATAGAAAATTTCGAGGTCAAACAGTAAATCATTTCCAAAATGTCCGCAACGTTCCACTGGCAAGCATCCTCCACCTCCGGCACCAAAAAGCCCGAGAATGACGACTCCTGGGTAGTCTTCTCCGCAGGGATGACTGGCTCAGAAAACTTGCCTCCAGAAGGAGCCTTTAACAACGCAGACAAGGACATCATCTTCGCAGTCTCAGATGGAATGGGCGGAGGCAATGCCGGATACCTCGCATCCAGTCTCATTTTAGAAAACATCAGCAGCATCATTCCCAAGACATTTAAAGCCGCTGCTCAAGGATTCCATCCAGATTATCTTGAACAGTTAGAGATCGCCATTGAGAAAATTCACGAAGCAATCAATGCAGCAGGCGAAAAAAATCAAGCCCACAAAGGCATGGGAGCCACGCTCACCCTGGCATGGTTCACACCTGAGAATCTCTACCTAGCGCATGTCGGAGACTCTAGACTCTACCTTCACAGAAATGGCGAAACCGTCCAGCTTTCTCAAGATCATTCATTCGTCTGGAAGAAATTACAGCGCGCGGAAATTTCCGAATACCAATACCGCAACCACCCCCGCAAGGCAGCACTCAACCAAGTAGTAGGTGCCGGGCATCGCAGCGTGAAACCACAAATCGCCGCCATCCCCTACCTGCCAGGCGATCAGTTCATGCTCTGCTCAGACGGCATCATCGATGGAGTCTGGGAAAAGCACATTCACTCCGCATTCACAAAACACAGCCAAGAGCCTAGCATCATCCACCAGACCATCCTAGAAAGAGCACTAGAAAATGATGGCACAGACGACACCACCATGATCACACTGAGAGTGACTTAATGAAATAAATAACTCCAAATTTCACCCACAGCTACACTACCATGAAACTAACCATCCTTTCTAGAGCACCCTATTGCTATTCTACTCGGAGACTTGTGGAAGCAGCATCTAACAGAGGACACAAAGTAAAAGTCCACGACCCATTGCGCTTCGCCATCGATATGGATGAAGGTGAGCCAGGTCTTTTCTATCGCGGCAAAAGCTACGATGAACCAGACGCCATCCTACCCCGCATCGGCACCTCCATCACCCGCTACGGCACCACCGTCGTTCGCCAGTTTGAGCAAATGGACGTTTACACGCCAAACACTGCCAGCGGCATCTCTAACTCACGTGACAAACTCCGCAGCCTCCAATACCTCTCCCGCCACGACATCGGCATCCCTCGTACCGCCTACGTCAGTGATAAAAGCGATGTCGCAGATGCCATCGAGCGCGTTGGCGGCACACCAGTCATCATCAAGCTCATCGAGGGAACTCAGGGAGTCGGCGTCATTTTAGCGGACAAGCCAGAGATAGCCAAAGCCATTATCGAGACACTCCACAGCGCGAACCAAAACGTCCTCATTCAGAAATTCGTAGCCGAAAGTAAAGGCAAAGACGTCCGCGCATTCGTCATCAATGACCGAGTCGTAGGAGCCATTCGCAGGACAGCCCAAGGGCAAGAGTTCCGCAGCAACGTCCACCGAGGAGGCGTCGCTACAGCCATTGACCTAGACCCTGCCTACGCGAAAGCAGCCGTCAGAGCCGCCCAGATCATGGGGCTAAAAATCTGCGGAGTAGATATGCTAGAAGGTGCCAACGGCCCGCAAATCATGGAGGTAAACTCCTCACCAGGCCTCGAAGGAATAGAAGGTGCCACCGGCCTAGACATCGCCGGTGAAGTGATCGACTTCATCTCAGACCAGGCTAATCTCCCAGAAATTGATCTCCGCCAGAGACTCACCGTCAGCCCCAGCTACGGCGTCACAGACATCAGCATCACCGAGAACAGCATCTTCATCGGTCAGACCATCAAGCAGACTGGTCTGCGCGAGCAAGACGTCGTAGTCCTCACTCTCAAACGCGGCGAGCAAGTCATCTCAAACCCTAAATCATCCCGCGTCCTAGAAGCGCATGACACCCTGCTCTGCTACGGAAAAATCAAAATCATGCAGACCATGATCTCTGAGAAACCCAGACGCAGACGCAAGATCAAGCCACTCCCATCCACACCAGTAACAGATGGCACCACGCTGGACGAACCCGCACCCTAATGAGAAAAAAACGCCAGATCAGCAAGTGGGGCAAGACGATTGTCAATCCCGGTCAACGCAAACGCATCCGCCTCAAGGCTGGTGAAAGTTTCACGGGAGTAAGCGTGCACCTCCCGCTCATGGTGTGGCGCGGACTAGAAGACGGTCCCGTTTTAGCCATCACCGCAGCCGTGCACGGAGATGAGATAAATGGCACCGGAGCCATCCGCAAACTCATCCAAGAACCACCCTTCGAGCTCAAGCGCGGCACCCTCATCCTCGCTCCAGTAGTAAACACCATGGGCTTCGAGCGTCACTCCCGCTACTCCCCAGATCGCAGAGACTTAAACCGCACCTTCCCCGGCAGTAAGAAAGGCAGCCTCACCGGCAGACTCGCTAACCTCATCATGAAGGAAATAGTCAAGCGCAGTGACTACATCGTAGATCTCCATACCGCAGCTGTTAGACGAACAAATTTTCCTAACGTCAGAGCAGACATGGATAACCCGGACTGCGAGCGACTCGCAAAAGCCTTCGGAGCAGAAGTCATCGTCAACAGCACCGGACCAGATGGTTCATTCCGCCGCGAAGCCTGCAAGGCCGGCTGCCCCACCATCATCCTAGAAGCTGGCGAGGCACTCAAAGTAGAATCCGCAGTGCAAGACATGACCCAGCGTGGACTCACACACATCATGGAAGAACTCGAGATGATAGACGTCTCAGATGAACTGAGACCAGAGACTCCACCTCACCAAATGATCCTCCATAACTCCAGCTGGGTGAGAGCCGGGTATGGCGGGTTTTTAAAATTTCACGTAGCCCCAGGAGACACCGTGCAAGCAGACCAACCACTCGCCACCAATACTGGACTACTCGGAAAAGAGCTAGAAACCATCACCAGCCCACACAACGGCATCATACTAGGAATGACCACCATGCCAGCTGTCTCACCCGGTGACCCCATCCTCCACATCGCCCAGCCAGACACTAGAAAACAGTTCCGCACACTCGAAAAAAGCGTAGATAAAATGGACGATGACAATTTAGAAAACCAAGTACGCGATGACCTAGCCACCAGCATCACCGTAGAAGAATACACAGACATTGAATAAAATTAACTCCAACCCGTCATACTAACAGACATGAAAAAATTATTGATAAAAAAATCACCGTTCGTATTTCTAACAGCCACCCTCACAGCACTTGTACTAGTGAGTTCTGCTGCAAATGCTGACACCTCGTGGATGAAAAAAGTGAAACCATTTAAAAATGGTCCCCACCCTAAGCTCAAGCCAACCAAACTAGAGTATGAATTTAGCTGGAAAGGCACCGTCAAAGCCGGAACCGTCACCTTTGACTTCAACAAAAAAGACAAACGCTACAAAGGCCTAGACATCAGCCAAGCCTACGGTCGCTCCCAAGGAGTAGCCTACGGACTCTTCCCCTACCACTTCAGCATGACCTCCTTTGCCAAGGCATCCACCCACAAGCCGCTCATCTTCGTAGCTGACGAAAAAGACAAACGTGACAAAGTAAAAACTACCAACACCTTCAAGCCAAACGGAGTCATCCACTCATCCACCAAGACAAACTACCGCACTAATAAAGTAAGAAAGCGTGACCATTTCTTCAAGTTCCCCAACTCGCATGACCCGGTCTCAGCCATCCAATACATCCGCAGACAATCGCTCAAAAATGGAGACAAAATCCACCTCTGCCTCCATCCCTTCAACTCACCGATGTTCGCAGAAGTCACCGTCCTAGGCAGAGAAAAACACAACGGCAGAGCCTGCATCAAGCTCGATGTCAAACTCCAAAAAATCGACAAAGATACCATGCACCTCAAGACCTACAAAAAGCTCAAAAAAGCCACCCTCTGGATCAGTGACGACGCAGACAGAATCATGGTAGAACTAAGATCCCAAGTCTTCATCGGAGACGTAAGAGCTGTCCTCAAAAAGCAAAGTAAACTCTAGAGAACCTCTGGCAACTCATCTAAAAACAACACCCTATGATGCGCTAGACTCACTTCTCCTGGTCCAGGATTCGTCCCACCACCGAGTAAACCTGCATCTGAAATGGTTGTGATGCGGTGCTCTGAATGGACGCGTGACCATGAAGCTCTTGTCGCTCAGCCTACCTGCGATGGAGTGGATCTTGGTGGCTTCGATCGCCTCTTCCTCAGTCATGTCTGGTAGAATGGTCGCCATGCGTTTCGCGATCATGGATTTCCCAGTTCCCGGAAGTCCCACCATGAGCATAGTGTGTCCTATTTATACGAACCCCTTTAAAACACCTTAACCAACTGTTTTTAAATGACTATTAGGATCATCCTAGTCATTAACAAAAGGCTAAAAAAATACATTCTCTAATAATTTGAGCTATTTATAAATCCTTCACAGCCACGGAATACGGCTCAAAAAATTCACTTAAAGAATCAGCGAACCCTTCAACGAACTCTTTTTCAGAAAGACTAATTAATTCCATCCCAATCCTAGTGAGAGTAACATTGCAAGAAAGAATACTTACATAGTTTCGAGGGGCTTCATCCTCGAACGCTGGTGAAGTTATAGTAATTTCTTTACTGAAATACTTAACTTTAATGATTCCATTATCTTTCGCTAGAGCTTTCTCGCCATAGTTGCTTACTTTTATAAGACCTATAGATTCTAAGTGGTCTAAATTCTTTTGACCTTGATGATAATCATTGCTCTCTCCCCAATCAATTGATCTTGTAACTAATAGGACTTCTCCATTCACTGATAACGAATAATTATGAACTTTTGCGAATAGTACGGCATCATATTTACTCATATTATTTAAAAAGCTAACTGTTCTTTTAGAGTAAGTTCCAGGATTATTAGCTTCGCCAGCTAGAACCCTAGCCCACAATTCTTGCATATAATCATCAGATACAATTCTAGCCTTATTGAAAAAGAAAGCCAACCAATCATTATCAATATCATTTGGGTTCGCCGTTTCAACAAGGGAAGTCAGAGCTTTCAAAACAACTTTCTCCATGTTAATTTGGTGAATAGTTTGTTCTTCAACTATGCGTTGCAACGATTGATTTTCAAATTCAGAGATTTCAAAAGCTGAGGTAGATTCTATCAATTTTACCTTTGCCTCTGCTTTAGCCATACGTATGTTATGAATTGGTCTATACAACACTCCTCCAGCTTGTGAGAGCTTATTTATTAATAGATTTGCAGATTCTGATAGCTTTCCAAAATCAAAATTGACTAGGTTAATTGTGTTTTTGTTGTTTGTTGTTTTTTTAGGCATCGAATTTTAGATTAAGTCTTATCAGTTATTTTTGAAAATTCT
>CAKZMG010000154.1 GCA_937128235.1 uncultured Verrucomicrobiales bacterium | reverse complement strand
AAAACCAACCTCACTCCAACATGTGGATAGCTGAAGTACTGCTTCGCCTTGCCTCGAAATGCTGATCTGCACATCCACGGGTCGCTAGAATATGCGCCACCTCGGATCACTATCTGTCCTCGTTTGTTATTGATCGGGTTTTTCCCATCTAGAACCTGATAAGCATCTGCCGCATAATAGTCTTCACAAACTTCCCAAACATTGCCGTGCATATCATAGAGACCCCAAGGGTTTGGAGCATATTGTTTTACTGGCTTTAGAGCATTCTCCTCTGTCATAGTGCTAGCAATATTTGCTTGTGAAGGTGTGAGAGAGTCACCTGTGGTATAGGGCTTAGTTGCTCCTGCTCGGCAGGCATACTCCCACTCCGCTTCTGTAGGTAAACGGAGTTTCAGATTTTTTGGGAAGACATGGTCTTCTAGGTATCTGTTGGCTCTATGGAGAAAGCGTTGACCACTACCTGTGTATGGATGTTGTGAAGTCTCATTTTTCGGACGTGTGTTTCCATAGAAAGCATCCACCTGTGCCTTTGTGCATTCCGTTTCTGCCATCCAGAAGCCTTTTGTTAGAGTTACTGAATGTGCTATGTTATCAAATGCCTGCATCGCAGGATCTGTCTCGCCCATGATAAATGATCCTGCCGGAATCCAGCAAAACGTGATCGGTGTCTGGTTACTAAATTCTATCGTGTATTTATCTCCTGGCTTGCGGTTTTCTAGGGGAGGCATTTCAGCATAAATCGCAGGTGGCTGATCTGCTACATTCAGGACAACTCGAAACCCGGTCGCAATGCTTCGGTCAGTCACTAGGTCATGGTTACGATTTGCTGCCCTGGCATCTCCATAGTAGAACGTTCCTCCACGGCAGACTTTTGACGGTGAATTTCTAACTTTCCTTTGTTCTATCTCTAAAGCCTTCAGATCTTCTCGGTTGATCTGGTCTGTTTTGTTCCTGCCAGCAAGTTCCTTCCTAAAGGTAATGTATTGTTTTGTTAGTTCTCTACCCTCAACACTATTCGCTTTTCCAGCTCTACGTAATGTTTGCATTCGAGCTACCATATCGTCTTGTTGCTCTCTTACTTTCGCTCTATAATCAGAAATCGATTTCTCTAATGCCGCAATTTCTTCTGAAAGTTCTGATGCTCGTTGCTTTTCCGCATCACTCGCACCGACTCGCATTTTAGGATAATCTCTACTTTCTTGTTTCAAGACACCATGGGGATCTACTGTCACCTTTCCATCATTATCATAACTATCTCTGGAATACCAATCAGCACACCATTCCCATAAGTTTCCATTCATATCATGTAATCCCCAAGGATTCGCTGGAAATGAACTTGTCTCAGAAACACCTAGCTGTCGGTTGTTATAATTTGCTAGTTGCTTGCCGAATGATGAATAATTATAAATGTTGAAACGGTTTGATTCACTAAGACTACTACCCGCCTTACACGCATATTCCCACTGCGCTTCAGTAGGCAGACTGGCAGGTTCAACCCCTGATTTAAAATACTGATTCAATCTGGCAACAGCGGACTGACTCTCTTCCCAAGAAATGAAATTCATCGGTAACTTTGGATTGATACTTGGCTCCGCCCAAGATGACTTCTGGTATGAGTTTTCTCTCATCTGCCACTGTTCTTTCACATTAGTGAGCATAAGCTGCTGCCATTGTGCTTGAGTTGTTTCTGTCTCAGCTATCCAGAATCCTTTGCTAAGTCGGACATGATGCAGAGTCTCATCGTCTTCACCTCTTCTATCACCCATCATAAATTCACCAGCAGGACACCAGCGAAAAGCCATCGTTACTCCATTTCCAAGATCTATCACAAGCCTATCCCCCGCCTTCTCACCCGCCTGAGGAGCATCGAGATAAGGAGTGATTGGTGGGAGTTCTTTCTTTATCATTTCCGTCTCATGAGTATTCGTTACTGTTGTCTCCGTTCGGTTATTAAAAATCCAGTAAACTGTCCCTCCACCCAGCAAAAGCAACAACGCAAAAAGCGGTCCCATAATGGTGAGTCGCTTATACCAAACAGGAACTTCTGGAGCCTGTAATGGTACATGGCTCAGTCCCACTGGGGCGGTAAGTGCATGCTGATTGCTTTGTATCAGACTCATCGCTTGAAGCTGAGAGGGGATAGTAAAATAACTCTGGCAATTCTGGCATTGCATCTGGGCACCAGCATGTTCATCTGAAGCTTCGTATGAGGTTTGGCAGCTAGGGCAGTGGATCTGGTATGAGTTCATAGTAGCAATGATTTTTATTCTGGAGCGTTGAGGTAGGGGAAGGTTTTTTCTTTGAATAAATTATTATTGTATAGGATAGTTAATTGAGATTTGGTAAGTGTATAGAATTGAGTGCTAAGATAGGAAAATAGATCGGGAATTTGGGGGCTATTTGGTAATGCATTCCACAGGCTAAGTGTGTCGTCTGATGAACCAGAAACGATGGTAAGCCCATCGGGACCGTAGGTTACGCTGAAAACACGATCAGTATGTCCTTTGAGTGCTTGCCCAATGATTTTTCCAGTCTTGGCATTCCATAGGAGGAGTGTTTTGTCATATGAACCAGAAACGATGGTACGTCCGTCTGGGCTGTATGATGCGCTGGTTACACCCTGAGTATGTCCCTTAAGTGCTTGCCCAATGACTTTTCCAGACTTGGCATCCCACTGGCGGAGAGTGCCGTCTCCTGAACCAGAAACAATGGTGCGCCCATCGGGGCTGTAGGCTACGCTTATTACACCCTCAGTATGTCCTTTGATAGCTTGTCCAACGGCTATCCCAGACTTGGCATTCCAAAGACGGAGCGTGCCGTCTCCTGAACCAGAAACGATGGTGCTACCATCAGGGCTGTAGGCTACGCTGGTCACCCAGCTAGAATGTCCTCTGAGTGCTAGTCCTATGGTTTTTCCAGTCTTTGCATTCCAAAGACGGAGCGTGCCGTTTCCTGAACCAGAAACAATAGTGCTGCCATCGGGGCTGTAGGCTACGCATGATACACGATTGGTATGACCCTTGAGTGCTAGGCCAATGGCGTTTCCAGTCTTGGTATCCCATAGGCGGAGTGTCTTGTCTCTTGAACCAGAAACGATTTTGCTTCCATCGGGGCTGTAAGCTACACTAGATACAACATCAGTATGTCCTCTGAGTGCCAGCCCAATGCTTCTTCCTGTCTTAGCGTCCCACAGGCGGAGCGTCTCGTCTCCTGAACCAGAAACGATAGTTCTTCCATCGGGGCTGTAAGCTACACTCGAAACACCGCCAACATGTCCTCTGAATACTAGCCCCATGGGTTTCCCCGTCTTGGCATTCCACAGGCGGAGTGTGGAGTCCCATGAACCAGAAACGATGTAACTTCCATCGGGGCTATAGGCTAGATTAGATACCCTGCTAGCATGTCCCTTGAGTGCTTGCCCAATGGCTTTTCTTGTTTTGGTATCCCACAGGCGAAGCGTCTTGTCATACGAACCAGAAACGATTTTGCTTCCATCGGGGCTGTAGGCTACACTAGCAACAACATCAGTATGGCCTTTAAAGGCTAGTCCAATGGCTTTCCCTGTTTTGGCATCCCACAGGCGGAGTGTCTTGTCATACGAACCAGAAACGATGATGCATCCATCGGGGCTAAAGGCTAAACTAGATACACTATTAGTATGCCCCTTGAGTGCTTGCCCAATGGCTTTTCCTGTTTTAGAATCCCAAAGGAGGAGTGTGGAATCCCATAAGCCAGAAACGATGGTGCTGCCCTCGGGGCTATATGCTACTCCAGATATCCGACCAAAAGTAACCGCCCTTAGGGGTGATGACCAGATTGGTAGCCTGGTTTTACTTAGGTAGCTGTCTAGTTGAGTTTTCGCAGTTTGAAATTTCTCAGGATCTGCTGGGCTGATGTAAACGGGGTAATTGGGGTCGTTTGTTTTGCGACCATACCCGTAGTAACCGATGGCTCTGCCTGCCATCATGGAGGCGGCGAAGTAGTCTTCGTTTTGGGCTGCTTTTTCTGCGGCTGTTAGCCAGGATTGACCCTCTTCTAGATCAATGGATTTGTCTTCTCCGATGCCTGTGAGTGGGCGAGTGAGTGGTTCTTCTTTGGGTGTTTTTTTAGTAGTTTCCTCGTAAGCGGTGATTTCTGTGTGGTAGTTATTTTTTTCTGTGGTGATAGTCTTGTTATTAATGATCCAGTAAACAATTCCCCCTCCTAGGAGCAACAAACAAGCACAGAGGGGTCCCATGATGGTGAGGGTCTTATACCATTTGGGAACGACAGGTGCTTGCTTCACTATAACTTGGTTGTTAGGTTTCGGAAGGCTCCACTGGCTAGTTTGTGCTCTTGATGGCACTGTAAAGAAACTCTGGCAAGACTGGCATTGCATCTGTGCACCAGCGTGCTCATCTGTGGCTTCATAAGATGTTTGGCAGCTTGGGCAATTGATTTGATAAGCACTCATAGTATTACTTGATGGTAATGGTTTTGGTTTCTCCATTTACTTCCGCTTGGTATTTTTTGTTGCCGATGTACTTTAGAGGCTTTTCGTAGAGAGGCGGGATCAGTAGCTTACCCTCGTAGCTGATGAGCGCATATTTGCCTCCTTTAAACACCGAGATCCCATCTGGTGTGGCGAAGTTATGGGCGATCCATCCGTAAATCTTGACCGTTCTGTCATCGCCGAGATGCAACTTAAAAAAGTGGGTTAATTTTTCTCCGAGGATAGGCTTAATCAATTTCGCGTTTTCATCATACATTTTGACTTGCCAGGTAGCGGAGTTTGCAATGAATTGGACGATGGTTTTTCCCTCATCATCGATCACCTTTTTTATATCCTTATCGGTTATTTCTAGCCCTTTGACTTCCTTGTTATTTTTATCAACAGCATCTACTACACG
>CAKZMG010000153.1 GCA_937128235.1 uncultured Verrucomicrobiales bacterium | reverse complement strand
TCGCCTTAAAAAAATAGAAATTACCAGCCCAGATTTATTTCGAGATCCAAGAAATATCGAGAACGCTGCTAAGAATAACTGGCTACGCGTAATTAACTACCTCGTTAAAAAAGGAACTGATGTCAACCAATCTGGAGCACTCTTCAATGCTGTTGACTTTGGTCACCTGACTGCTTGCAAGATACTCCTGGATGCAGGATGCGACCCCAATAGTAAGAAAAATTCTAAGGCTCTAGAGTTTGCTTTCCAGTCTGGATACACTGAGATAATGAAGCTCTTAATCAAAAGCGGAGCTGACCTAAAGGGTGAAAATGGTAACTGGGTTCCTGCTAACACAGACGAGGACACGCTTCTCTCTAACATCAACATTGTGATCAAAGGGGGCTATAACATCGATACCATATCCCCTGACCTTAACACTCATTTTACGGGAAAAGGAGGCGGATTGATTCACCAAGCGGCAATCTTTAATCGAATCGATCTGTTAGATTTTTTGTTGAAGAAAAATGCCAATATTAACTTAGCTTCACCAAACTCAGGCACCACTGCGCTCCACATTGCAGCCTACGAAGCTAATAAAGAGCATGTATTTAAGCTAATAAACGCTGGAGCAAATGTGAGCGCCAAGCTTTCAGACAAAGTTACGATTAATCGCTTTAAATCAGCCACCCCTTTGCAAGTTCTCATCAATCAGAACAATTTCAACAATCCCGATGCCCTAGCTTGCGCTAAGCTACTACTAGATGCTAATGCCACAATTCCAAAGGGATCTTTATCGCTGTTCATTCATCACAAGAAGCAAGACTGGGTAAAACTCTTTCTAGAGCACGAAGCTAATCCAAACGATGAAGATAAAAATGATCCTTATGATGTGACCCCACTCCACCAAGCAGCAAAATCTAACCAAGAAGAAATAGTTCATTTATTGATCAAACACGGTGCGACTCTAAAAAAAGATACACTCCGCCATTCCAAACCAGAATTTCAGATCATGCTCATGAGAAAATATTTCTATCCTATTTATTTCAAACGCAAAGGTATCACCCTAACTATCCCTGAAGCCAGATTTGAGACTGTGCTGAATATACCAAACATGAAGCCAAATACAGTCATCGCTAAAGAGGATATCATAGCCGCACTTAGCCAAGCCATGATCCCAGCTGAATATCGATCTGGTACAGACATCATAGGTGTAACAGCTCTCTGGGATATGGATCAAGCTGAGTGTCGTTTTTACATCGCAGAAAAAGGTCTCCTAGTAGATCTTACTGCAAAAAAACTACCTTCTCTGATGGCTGGAGACGTGATCGAATTTACAAATTTCAGCAAATCGAAGCAAAGAAATGACAGCAGAAACAAGAAACCAGCAATCAATGATAAGAATTATATTCCGTTTTCATCATCTGCACTCGCCCCTCTATTGAAGGGACACATCAAGCCAGTAAAATAGATAACCCATCATGCAACGCATCAAATTATGGCATTGGGGGGCGCTCCTCATCCTCTCTGCTATCAGTATTCTAATCTATTTAGTCTGGAATAGTATGGATAATCAGCGCGCGGTGATCTGGCAAGATGCACGAACTGACTGCATCCGCTGGAGTGGTCTCATCGCTACTGAGTTAGATTCTTCAATGGAGCCCGCAAAACGCACTATCATTCTCTATGATATACCACCTACCTCTGGATCAATACCATTTGATCCAAATGCTAGTGATACCATTTTACGCCAGTGGAAAAGCGAGGGAGGTCTCACAGAAGCAGGCTTACCTGTTAGAGTGCTTGCTGGACTTACGCTCTTAGAAAGACACCCCAATCTAACAGATGCTAGCTTACTAGTAAAAATTGCCTGTCAATCTGAACCAAGTATAATCACACCCATTGTTCTCGATACAATCATTGCAATGAACAATATTGATTCCATTAATCAACCTTATCTAGAAAGCAAAAGACTCTGGGAACGTGATGAAGCCGCTAGAAAAATCATCAGAGATCACCCATCCTCTTTTAGCAGCACTTCATTTCCTGTTTGGCATGTTCATGATGAAAAAATTTGGTGGTTCAAAAACCACAAGGACAAAACATCATACCTAAGCCCAACTTCCATAGAACGAGTGCTGATTCAAATGAAACAAAAATTTAACATTCCAAACTGGGCTGGTATCCAGATCCAACCTGCTCAGCGTTTGGCTAAATTAGGTGACTCTGGCGTTGAGCTAGGTAAAGCTTACCTCAGAAATCTTTACGTTTCTGTTGGCGTGATTGATAAATCGCTCTTGGAGCAAAACTGGAGGAAATCTAGAACTTGGAACATTCTCATATTGGCACTTGCTGGCGTGGGTCTTGCCGCAGGTATTGTTATGCTTGCCTATGGAGAAGCGATGGAAAATAAACGACAACGTGGGCAAAACAATTTTATCGCCAGCGTCACTCATGAACTGCGCGCACCTGTAGGATCTATGCGGCTTATGGCGGAGACCTTAGCAGCAGGAAATGTGGAAGAATCGAAGATAAAACAATTCCATAAACACCTAGCTCGCGAAGGGAATAGACTCTCTAATCTCATCGAAAATGTCCTCGACCTATCTCAAATAGAAGCAGGAAAATCTAAGCACCATCCTCGCAATGTTAATCTGCGAACTTTAGCATTATCCGCAGCTGAGACGCTTCACATGCAGGCACAGGAAAAAAACGTGACACTTAAATTATCCGATACCGACATGGACATCTCCGTAAATCCACTTTTATTTCAGCAGGCTTTAGTGAACTTAATGGATAACGCTATAAAGTTTTCACCAGAAGGTGAAACTGTTAGGTTAACCTGGAAAAGAAATTCTAACCAATGGAGCTTAACTATAGCTGACAGTGGACCGGGAATAGATCCTAGCGAAGTGAAGAAAATTTTTAATCGCTTCTACAGAGTTGGCGATGAAATGACCCGCGAAACTCAAGGAACAGGAATAGGTCTCTACTTAGTAAAACATGTGGTCGATATGCATAGTGGTACTATCAACATAGAAAGTAAACGTGGAGCTCATTTCACTCTAACTTTCCCCATCTTCAACTCCAAGCCTAACTCCAAGCCAGCTAGAAAATCATGAGAATACTTGTAGTCGATGACGAACTGGCGATGCGAGAAGCTCTCACACAGGCTCTAAAGGCAGAAGCCTATCATATCACTACCGCTCAAGATGGTGAGCAGGCACTAGAGCTAGCTTGTAGTCAAAAATTCCATCTCATTCTTTTAGACGTAATGATGCCTAAAATAGATGGTCTCACTGTCTGCCGCGAGCTCCGCAAGCGCGGTAAAACGGTGCCTATTCTCATGCTGACAGCCCGTGCTAGAGTAGAGGACTGCGTTGCCGGTCTGGATAGTGGTGCTGATGATTACCTAGTTAAGCCGTTTAGCTTAGCGGAACTTCTGGCGCGTGTCCGGGCTATGTTACGAAAATCCAAGCGTACACAGATCCCTAGCACACTCAGACTTGGCAAAGCTACTATCGACCTAAACAAGCAGGTCTGCATCCTTGGTGCACAGCAAACTGAATTAAACTCTAAGGAATGCGGCATGCTAAAACTGCTCGCAGAGAATGCGGGTGGAGTGGTAACGCGCGACCAATTTCTAGACCAAGTCTGGGACTACCACGCCAATCCTACTGAGCGAACTGTCGATAATTTCATCACTGAGCTACGCAGAAAGATAGGCGATACAGAGAGAACCATACTAGTTACCGTGAGAGGTGCTGGTTACCGACTAGATATCTGATTCTGCTCATTGAATAAGTCCTTGTGTAGAGAAACTTTGCACCTATGTTCTTAGGGATGAAATTACTCTCCATAGCAAGCGCATTTCCAGAGCATCGTTACACACAGAAAGAATGCCTGGAGGCGATGCGTGAGGCGGAGTTCTGGAGTGATCTCAAAGAAGGATCGCGTAGGCTGTTAGAGAAAGTTTTGCAGAGTGATGGTGGAATTAATGAGCGGAGATTCGCACTGAATAATCTAACAGAAGCTTGGAAAAGTGATGCTCAGGAGCTCAATATTTACTATGAAAAAACTGCTCCTGCGATTGCCGAAAAGGCGATACATGTAGCTCTTGCCAAATCGGACACTGACATTTCTGAGGTAGATGCGCTCTTTGTCTGCAGCTGCACTGGTTACCTCTGCCCTGGAGTGAGCAGCTATGTGGCTGAGCGGCTCAGAATGCGTGAGAATGCCTACCTACAAGATCTAACAGGTCTAGGATGTGGTGCTGCTATTCCCATGTTAGAAGCCGCAGCAGGATACGTGGCATTGCACCCAGAAGCGAAAGTTATTACGGTAGCTGTGGAGATCTGCTCGGCAGCATTTTATGTAGAAGATGATACCGGAGTTCTGATCAGCACCTGCATTTTCGGAGATGGAGCGAGTGCTGCGCTGTGGTCTGGGACAGTAGGCGATTGGGAGATTAGAAATTTCAAATCGCTCCATTGTCCTGAGAGTAGAGAGATGATCAGATTTACTAATGCTGCTGGGAAACTGCGGAATCAGTTAGATAAAAATGTGCCAACTTTAGCGGCTAGTGTAGTTAAAAAATTATACACTGATGATACCGATGCTGTGGTAACCCACGGGGGCGGGAGAGATGTCATCATGGCATTGGAATCCGCCTTAGAGATAGAAAACCTTACCTACGCGAGAGAGGTGATGCGGAAGTATGGCAACCTCAGCAGCCCAAGCGTGATGGTGGCTCTTGAGATGTTCTTAGAGGAGGCCACTGATGAAAAATCAGTCTGGATGTGTGGGTTTGGGGCAGGATTTTCAGCCCATTCTTGTGAAATGCATCATCACTCTCCTGAGAAGTTGAGCGAACTATAAAAAAATTCACAGTAATCAAAGACCTAGCTTCTCAGTATGAGCTAATTTTGGTTTACCCGTAGCTGGATCTATTTCATTCGTTATAAACCACTCTGCTACTGCTTTACCTTCTTTAACTGTGATCGCTAGGAAGCCTCCTCTTTTTCCGAAGTAGCGATGCATCAGCTCATCTTTTTTAGGAGCACCTCCGAATTGATGCTGATCATTGATAGGTCCACAGCCTAGTTCGATGACTCCTGTGTTAGGATCTTGAGAACAATACTGCCAGTGTCTATCACCGCAGATCACGTAGGTATTTTTTTGCTTAGCTATGAAATCTCTTAGCTCTTGCCCTTCTGTATAGAAAGCTTGGTTAGAGTGATTATCCGCCTTGCCCTTTTTGTCTGGACCTACAATAGGCCCTGGAGTGATGATGAATTTATAGGTGGCATCTGACTCCGCAATTGTTTTCTTCAGCCATGCTTTCTGCTCTGCTCCAAGGATCGTTTTTTCTGGTCCATCTTTCATTCTGTTAGATGATCTGAAATCTCGGTTCTCGGTCATCCAGATCTGAACATCTTTCCCCCAGCGAAAAGTTCGATACGTTTTCTCGCCCATGGGAACTTGTTCCCGGAATATACTCAGAGCTTGTTTGAAAGTTAACTGCCCATAAGTTTGCCCAGGGTAACAATCATTCTTTAAAGTGTCATGATCATCTTTCATGAAATACGAACTCACATGTCGGTGGAATTTTTGGTTGTGTCTGTAGGAGAACATCAAATTCCACTTGGCTCGGGCTTGATCAATCGTTTTACATAAAGGGGCTTTATCGTAATAGAGAATATCGCCCGTATGGACAAAAAAATCAGGCTTAAAATCTAGCATCTGTTTGTAAGCAACATGTCCCTCTCTCCCTGAATCTATACTTCTAACAGCCTGGCAAGTACTCACTATAAAAGAAACTGGCACTGCCTGATCCTTGCTTGGAGCTGTTTTGAATTCACCTGTTATTTCTGATTCACTACCAGATTCCAGACTATTGATCGCACCTACTACATATTCATAACGAGTGTTAGGCTTCAAGTTCTCAAGCTTAAACTGATGCGTAAAATCTCTTTCACTTGTTATCGAGACCCATTTACTTCTCCTCCTATTTGTCTCATCTCCTTTAATCCAATAGAAAACTATCGCTTTACCCTTCATGCCTCGGACAACATCCCTTGGCATTTCTATTTTGTCTTGGGCCTTACTTCTCAGCCCTTCGGTAAAAATGGGAAGCTGGCCAAATTTCGCAGATTTTTCTTTAGTCAGCCGCACCCACACAATTGCAGAATCCTGATCTACTTCACCCACTTTGACTCCACTTGCGAAATGAGGAGCTCCAGCAAGTAGAGTGCCAACCATGAATAGGTAGCTTAGCAATATTTTTGGTAGAATGTTTCTCATGAGATCTAGATAAACTGTGAATTTAAAAAATAACCCGCCATGGAAAACCAAAGCGGGTTATAAATTAACACTGGAAACTGCCAACTGTAAACTACAGCCTAGCGATTTAAAATTAATTATGAAATCAGATCTGGCCAGTCTTCTGTATGGAAGAACTCGCCCTCTGGCTTATCGATGCGCTCGTAGGTGTGAGCACCGAAGAAGTCACGCTGAGCTTGAAGTAAGTTCGCAGGGAGTCGCTCCGCGCGGTAGGCATCATAGTAGCTGAGTGATCCACCGAATGATGGAACTGGGATGCCATTTACTGCTGCTATCGCCACTACTTCTCTCCAGTCTTGCTGACCTGAATTAAGAATGTCTGTGAAGAATGGAGCGAGCATGAGGTTAGTAAGGTTTCCATCTGCTTTGTATGCCTCTGTAATACGGTTTAGGAAGCGTGCGCGGATGATGCAGCCACCTCTCCAGATGCTAGCAATCGCGCCTAGATCTAGATCCCAGCCCTTGTCTTCACCTACTTTAGCGATGAGGTCTAGCCCCTGTGCGTAGGATACGATCTTAGATGCGTAGAGTGCATTGCGCACTTTTTTCACTAGGTCTGACTTGCTTAGCTCACCTAGATCGAAGCTCCAGTTACTAGGTCCCTGAAGGATACCTGATGCGACCTTGCGCTGATCTCTGAGTGAAGAAAGGATGCGTGCTTCCACTGATCCTGCGATAGTAGAAAACGGAACTGCCTGCTCTACTGAGCCCATCACTGTCCAGCGACCAGTTCCCTTCTGACCCGCTTTATCCACGATGAGATCAACGATGTCTTTGCCTGTCTCAGGGTCTTTCTGCTTGAAGATGTTTGCGGTGATCTCGATGAGGAATGACTCTAGGTCTCCTGCGTTCCAGTCTGCGAAAATTTCTGCCTGCTCTTCATTGCTAAATCCTGCTGCCTTGAAAATATTGTATGCTTCACAGATGAGCTGCATATCACCGTATTCGATTCCGTTGTGCACCATTTTCACGAAGTGACCTGCGCCACCCTCGCCAATGTGGATCACGCATGGCTCACCATCTACTTTCGCTGAGATGGACTCAAAGATAGGCTGCATGACCTCCCATGTGCTCTCTGGTCCGCCCGGCATGATGGATGGTCCTTTGAGAGCACCTTCTTCTCCTCCAGAAACTCCAGCTCCTATGAAACGGAAACCTTTCTCTGAGAGATATTTTTCTCTGCGCTCGGTGTCTGTGTAAAGTGTGTTTCCTCCATCGATGATGATGTCATTTGGATCTAACAGCGGAATGAGTGACTCGATCACTGCGTCCACAGGACCACCCGCTTTCACCATGATCTGGATCTTGCGAGGAGTAGCTAGGCTATTTACGAAACCCTCTAAGGTCTCCTCACCTACTAAATTCTTACCTGGGTTTTCTGCGATAAATTCCTCCATCACAGAAGTCGTGCGGTTATACACGGATACTTGGAATCCTCTACTCTCTACATTGAGAACGAGGTTTTGCCCCATCACTGCGAGACCGATCAGACCGAAGTCACTTTTTTTATCACTCATATTATTTATTGGTTGAAAATGGTTAAATTTGGAAGTTCTGTGGCGGCATTATCTACAAAGTGCATTTTTACGCAACGAGAAGTTGCGGTGATGTCATACTTTATGCACACTAGTGCTCTGTCAGACCTAAGATTTAGGGTTGGCGAAGAGCATTTTCTTCGAGAGTAAGGCGGAAGGCAGTTGATGAATCGGGATTCTTCAACTGCCGACCAACGCAACTATCGGAGAAAAGGATCGAGCTGCTCAATTAAACCGTCAGGCAATTTTCAACATGTTAAAATATTCCAACCCTAAATATTAGGGATGACAGAGCACTAGCTATAGATTAACCTAAGATCACGTGAATATTCCCAACTCCATCACCGCCTTTAGACTCGTCCTGACTGCTATTTTCATCGCAGCCATCACCATGCAAGAGCCGTGGGCAAACATGCTAGCACTCGTCAGCTTCAGCATCGCTGCCGCCTCAGATTGGTTCGATGGCTACTTCGCCCGCAAGCTCAACCTCGTCACCTCACTCGGAAAATTGCTCGATCCCCTAGCGGATAAAATTTTAGTAGCAGCAGGATTTATCTACCTGTCCTCAAATTTAAACTCAAAAGGACTCTGCCCCGTCTGGGTCACTTGCGCGATCATCGGCAGAGAGTTTATGGTCACAGGGCTTCGGCAAATTGCCGTGGAGCAAGGAGTCGTCCTCGCAGCGGATAGACTCGGCAAATGGAAAACCACCTTCCAACTCGTCTTCATCATCACCTGCCTGACCAACATCGCCTTCAAACAAATAGAAGACCACAACTGGTTCACCACATTCTTCTACACCCTCTCCAAACCAGAAAACTACCTCATGCCCATCGCCCTCTGGGGAGCAGTAGCCCTCACGCTTATTTCCGGATGGAATTACTTATGGGGAAGTAGAGATCTGCTAAAGGGGTAACAGCAGGAAAGATGAAAACAACGCTCATCTCATTTTACTTTGTTAGACCTTCTTTTTCTGGCTTCGTGCCTGCGTAAAGCCTTTGCGGCATGCGTTTCTGAAAGAGACTTACCATTCATTCTCAGACGCAAGGTTCCGGGCCATAAAAACAGCCACAAAATCCCGAATAAAACTGGAAAAAAGGCAACGAGCAAAATATGCCTCACAAAGCTTTCTCCTAGTTGCTTGCAATCAGATCTGACGATGAAAAGAAGCAGAGCAACAACCAAAACATAAATAGCAAAACCAAGTTGGCTATTTGAAGATAAACTTTTAGGTATGAAGTATAAGCCCATTTTCGATTAATATTTAAAAACAGTCATCATGTTATGTAGTACAACAGCGATAGCACAATACTCAACATTGGCGATCAAAACAAGGAAACTTTCACTAGCTGAATGGCAGGGTCATCTAGTTAGGGAGAGTGTTAAAATTTTTTCTCGATATTCTTCGCTCGCCATAGCTCGCATTTGTTTCATTGGTAGAGACTTCTTTATTGAGTGATCTATCTTTAGCAGATTCACAGCTACTCTCCTGAGTATAGCAAAATTCTTAGCTGCATTCTTAGCGCGCACTTGCGAATGGTCTTCTCGATACAGGGTATCCAACACCCAATGACATCCGTTCTCTATACTCCAGTGCTGACGAATAAGTTTCTGAAACTCCTCTGCACTTGCTTCCAGACTGCTAATATAAAATCGCGTTTGCCTGGTAGTTTTCTTTTTCTGGATGTCGTAGCTCTCTGATTCTATGGCTACAAGACTGCTTAACCCATACCAACGTTTGCGAATGGACTTCTGCATCCAGCATAAATCATTAGTCACAGCTACTCTTCTGGTGGTGACTCTACCGTTTGATTTTTCTACCGTCTCGTGGAGATCCCATGACTTGCTTTTTTCTCGTTCTATTTGAGTTTTCGCATAGTGGAATTGGTCAATCACTTCATCGTGTAGCTTGCCTTGATTGCGCTTTAGAGCCATTAGATAATCTCCTTCTTGTTGTTTTATCTGGGTAGCAATGGCTGTCTGTGTTCCCATCGCATCCACCGAAACTACGTGACCTTTGATCTCTAGTTGTTGAAGTAATTTAGGGATAGCAGGTATCTCGTTGCTCTTTTGCTGGACGAACTCTAGAGCAAGAGTGACGCCTGTATCTGCTGCCCACGCGCTCACACAGTGGTCTAGCTCTGAGCTGTCCGTGTGGCTTCCTCGCAGCGATTTACCATCTACCGCGATGAGTTGCTTGGCTAGCTCAGGATAAATATCTTTGATATGTTCTACGACACATTTACTAAAGCTCTGAGGGTCTAAAATAGAGAAGAGGTTTGTCATCGTTTGGGCAACTGGAATCCCATTAGGAAGTTTAATCCACTTCTTGAGCCAGTCTTTATAAAGATGAGCGAACTCAATCATTCCACTGAAGGACTGTACACCGCAAACAAGTGAGCTTACCGCAATGAATAATAGTTCACCAAAATGGTGTTTCCGATTACCTCCTGTACGAGGGTCTTCTATGACAGTGAAACGCTCAAAGCCATGGGGTAAACCTCCCGAATAGTCTATTTTGTTTGGATTTCTGGGCATTCGAGTCATATAGCACCACTCCATACAGCGTACAAGGCATTTATCTACACAATATCAAGTTTTTCCCTAGCTAGATGACCCTGTGATTTTAGCTTTCCAGTAGAAATGATATTCTGTCGTTTCTACTAAATGAAGTATCAGCTATTCCATCATTTTAGTGCCTGCGGCACGCCATCAGTTGAATGGTTGACTAGTTCCCGCGTTTACGGGGCTAACTGCGGAAGCTCCAATAACGCCCCGGGCGACCTGGATCGCTGCAACAAAAAATCACCTTACCTGCGATCTCTGACCAGAAGTGATTGGACAGCCTACCAGAGTTAGGCGACACAGAGTCTCTTCTGAAAAGAGGCTTGCCAGATAGAGAATTGTGGGTATTTTCTGCCTCCACTCATTCACTTTTTTATCTTATGTCAGCTAATCCTAATCACCCCGACCGACCCTACCCACTTGAGCGCACGCGTAATATCGGAATCGCGGCTCATATTGATGCGGGGAAGACGACTCTTACTGAGCGGATTTTATTTTACACAGGGATGATCCACCGTGTGGGTGAGGTGCATGATGGTGCTGCCACTACGGACCACATGGAGCAGGAGCGCGAGCGGGGGATTACTATTACATCGGCAGCGGTGACTTGTGAGTGGGAGCAGGTGCCTGTGGATGGGGTGGTGAAACTCTATGAAGGCGAAAAGCAGCGGGTGAACATTATCGATACTCCTGGGCATGTGGATTTCACCGCTGAGGTGGAGCGCTCGCTCCGAGTTCTGGATGGTGCAATCGTTGTGTTCTGTGGTGTGGCTGGAGTGCAACCTCAGACCGAGACGGTATGGCGACAGGCAACGAAGTACAGTGTGCCGCGCATCGTGTTTGTGAACAAAATGGACCGCACAGGCGCGGATTTCGATCATGTTTTAAACGATGTGCGTGAGAAGCTCGGTGCAAATGCTGGGGCTATTCTCATCCCGATAGGCTCTGAGGAGAATCTGAAAGGGCAGATCGATGTGGTGAACCAGCAGGCAATTATTTTCCACGATGATAGTAAGTGTGGCTCCACATTTTCAGTGAAAGATCTCGAAGGTGAGCAGATAGAAATAGCGGCTAATGCGAAGTTAGAACTTATCGACCAGATCGCAGATATTGATGATGAGTTGGGTGAGAAATTTCTCATGGAAGAGGAGATCACTGCGGCAGATCTGAAGGCTGCGATCCGCCGCACCACGATTAGTAATAAATTTATCCCAGTGTCTGGTGGGTCTGCCTTTAAGAATAAGGGGGTGCAGTTTTTGATTGATGCGGTGATAGATTATCTCCCGAGCCCGCTGGATGTGGATGCGGCTAAGGGGCTACTCCCGGATGATCCAGATACAGAAGTGCTGGCACCTTCGGATGATAATGGGAAGTTTTGCTCTCTCGCATTTAAGCTATGGGCCGATAAATTTGTGGGGAAATTAGTATTTTTCCGAGTTTACTCAGGCACCATTTCTAAAGGAAGCATGGTGTATAATCCGCGCACTGGGAAGCAGGAGCGCGTGCAGAGAATCATCCAGATGCAGGCGGATAAAACCGCAGAGGTGGATACCGCTTATGCTGGTGACATCGCCGCCTATGTGGGGATCAAAAATGTCACGACGGGAGACACTCTCTGTGATAAGAAATTTCAGATTCTTTTAGAGCCACCATCATTTCCTGAGCCAGTCATCGCCATGGCAGTGGAGCCTAAGACTGTGGCAGACTCAGACAAAATGGCAGTGGGTCTAGCGCGCCTCCAAGAAGAAGATCCTACCTTCGTGGTGAAGACGGATGATGATACGGGGCAGACGATCATTGCTGGAATGGGGGAGCTGCACTTGGAGATTATTATTGATCGCCTCAAGCGTGAATTTAATGTGGCAGCGAATGTAGGTAAACCGCAGATCGCATACCGTGAGTCCATTTCTAAAGAAGCGAAAGGTCACGGAGAGCTCAAGAAGCAGTCTGGTGGCACGGGTCAGTTTGGTGTGGTGGACATCGCAGTGCGTCCTAACGAAAAAGGCAAGGGTCTCACGATCGATAACAAGGTCACTGGCGGAGCGATTCCTAAGGAATTTATCAAGTCAGTGATAGTAGGCGTGGAAGGCTCTATGACGAATGGAGTAGTCGGTGGCTACCCTGTGATTGATGTCCATGTGGATATCATTGATGGGGAGGCGCATGATGTGGACTCTAGTGATAATGCATTTAAGGTGGCAGCGATCTTCGCTGTGCGAGATGCCTTTGAGAATGCTGGCCCTCAGCTGTTAGAGCCTGTCATGGATGTGGAAATTTCTACACCTATCGACTACCAAGGTGACATCATGGGCGATCTAAATAGACGACGTGCAATCATCGGTGGCATGGAAACCAAGGGGAGTGTGAGCACACTAAAAGCACAGGTGCCGCTTGCAGAAATGTTCGGCTACATGACCGCGCTACGCACCATGTCCTCAGGTAGAGCGTCATTCACCATGGAGCCATCCAGCTTTGAGCCAGTCCCGCAAGCAATTGTTGATGAGAAATTTGGGGTTAGGGCATAAATTGAAAATCCCTCAGACACCGTACTTATTCATCATTTATGACGAATTAATTGCGTTTAATGTCATTAATTCATCACAAATGAAGATTATTATGTTTATTTGAGCATTATGGCTTGCATTCTTCATAATTGATGATTTAATGACTATGTATCAACTTAATCATCATAAATGAAGACTTCATTCCCGTTACTCACTGACGACGCAGCACTCAAGCACATCGGGGAGCGTGTGCGTCAATTACGCTTACGCAAGGACATCACGCAGAGCCAGCTCGCTAAGAATTCTGGGGTGGGGAAGAGTACGATTGAGCGATTTGAGAAGGGGAGTTCTATCCAGCTAACCAGTCTGATCCGTGTTTTGCGCAGCTTGGGTAAGTTGGAAGATTTGCTGGAATTGATCCCAGATCAAGTCGCCAGTCCGATGGAACTTCTCATGAAGGAAGAACCAGCAAAATACCGGGCATCAAGAGCCAAAAAACAAAAAAATAACGAGCCGTGGAAGTGGGGGGATGAATGATCGCGCAGATTAAACTCTGGGGAACTACGATTGCAGCTGCGAGCTTGGATGAGTCTGGTGTCTGTGGCTTTGAATATGATGCTAATTTCCAGAAGAGCGGGATAGAGGTCTCACCAGTGACTATGCCGCTATCTGGCGAGATTTACCGTTTCCCAGCACTCCCCAAAGATACTTTTTACGGTCTCCCAGGGCTACTGGCAGATGTGTTACCAGATAAATTCGGTAATGCGCTTATCGATGCTTGGCTTGCCACTCAGGGGCGTACGGCGGACTCGTTTAATGTCATCGAGCGGCTTTGCTACACTGGTACAAGGGGGATGGGGGCGCTTGAGTTTGAGCCTGCTACAAGTCCAGCTGCTGCTCAGCCGGCTGAATCCATAGAGGTGGCAAGGCTCGTAAACTTAGCTTCAGAGGTGCTGAGTAACCGAGACAAGCTCCACACTAGGTTTGGGGCTGATGACGCTGCGGCCTTATCTGATATCCTGCGTGTAGGAACCTCTGCCGGGGGAGCGCGGGCTAAGGCGGTTATTGCGTGGAATCCAGAAACAAAAGAGGTTCGGTCAGGTCAGATCAATACTGAAGACCATCTGGGTTTCAGTCATTGGTTGTTAAAATTTGATGGTGTGAAATCTAATAAAGATAAAGAGCTAAATGATCCTCAGGGCTATTCTGCATTAGAATACGCTTATTCACAGATGGCGAAGGCGGCAGGTATAGACATGATGCCTTGCGAGCTGTTAGTGGAAAATGGACGTCGTCATTTCCTGACCAAGCGGTTTGATCGCACTGACAAAGGAGAGAAAATCCACATGCAAAGCCTCTGCGGGATTGCGCATTATGATTTCAACCTAGCAGGAGCTTACTCCTACGAGCAGTGCTTCCTTGTCATGCGTCAACTACGCCTTAGCTCCGAAGAGATAGAGCAGCAGTTCCGTCGAATGGTTTTCAATATCATCGCTAGAAATCAAGACGATCATGTGAAAAATATCGCATTTTTGATGGATAAGCGGGGTAAATGGTCGCTCTCACCAGCCTACGATATCACTTTCAGCTACAATCCAACTGGCCGATGGACCTCAAACCACCAGATGAGGATGAACGGGAAAGTGGGCGACTTCACACTCGAAGATTTCAATCAATGCGGCAAAACCGCTTTTTTGAAGCGCGGGAGAGCAAAGGCAATTGTTGAGGAGGTTGCTGAAGTGGTGAGTCGGTGGCTGTTTTTTGCTAATCAAGTTGGAGTGAGTGCGCATTGGGCTAGAGAGATTGCTGCCCATCATCGATTGAATTTGGATAGATAATATACATCATCTAATCGGTTGATTACATTTGAGGGCTGTATCTATAGTACACTTCTAGCATAAGCGCGGACAGGCAGGTGGCGTAATGTTTACTACTCATGCCGTGAGAGGCTCCTCCTGGGATATCCCAGGATCCCTCTTCGTTCTGGGCAGCGGCTAGATTGGGCATTGTTCTGGCGTTGTAGTTAGCCCAAGCATTTCCTCCAGCGTTGATCATTGCTTGGCTGGAGAAATAGTGCATGTAGAGGTTGGCTTCAGTTTTGTAGACAAATGTATGATTACTCGCGATCCACTTAATGCCATTGCGAGTGAATGAGCGATTACCTCGTCCCCATTGTTGGTAACAAAGTACAGCTCCTGGGGTCATGGTAGGGCCTTGAGATAGATTGTTGCCATTAGTTCCATAACCAATGGTGCCTTTGCCGTTTTTCGCCCCTTCAAAATACTTAAGGCCCCTTTCAACTGATAGATCGAGTATTTCCTGATCTAGCAGTTTACTAAGCTTACATGCTTTGAGTGCTTGCAAATGCCAGCACGTGATAGAAGTGTCTCCACCGCGAGTTCCGTCAGTATTATAGCCATAATCCCAGCCACCACTATCATGCTGACTATCTATAATGTGGAGACCTGCGGTAGTGACGGTTTCTTTGAGCTTGGGAATGGAGATTTTGTGAGCTTTGCAAATGATGTAAGCTTCCGCTAGGGCATAGGTAGCGATAGCGTGTTCGTAGCACCATGTTTTGCTCGTTGTTGAAGTAGCGAGTTTGCCTCTGTTCTTTTCACCTACCTTGATCAGGTAAATGATAGCGTTTTCAACTGCCAGACCGAAATCCGGTGATACTGGCGTTTCCCCATGTCCTAAATAGGCGAGCAATGCCAAGCCAGTCATCCCTACTGGTTTCCCCTGAGCTTTCCATGAGCCATCAATGTTCTGAGTTTTCTTCATCCAGGTCAGTGCCAGAATAATTTTCTCATCATAGATTGGTTTACCGCCTCCTTTGGTAAGGCATTTTAACCTGTCTTCATGAGTGAAACGTTCACTCATGTGAGAAAGGATGCGATTCATGCGCATTTCAGATTGATCCTGCTTTAGGTCTCTATTGAGAAAAAATGCTTGGTCTTTTTCTGATAAATCTTCTAAGGGGATCACCACATCCTTACCGTTTAGATGAACCACTATTTGGTTCTCATCATAGGATAGGATACGAAATTTTTTTGATTGTCCGTTACTGCTGGTCAGTGTTTTTTCAAAGAGAAAATCGGTATTTTCAGCATCTTCCTGAGCATAGGTAGGCAAAGAAAAGAAGAAGCAGATTCCGAGATAAATGAGTAATGTATGAATGCTCATGATAGTAAACTATCATTTTACGTGTTGTTTAGCGAGGATGTGTTTGTAAATAGTGGGAGGGAATAATTTTTTTATGCAACACATTACACATTGATGAATCTTCACCCTAAATAGAATTAATTCTAATACCCTCCTCTTGCTCTGAGTCTAGAATTTAGGTGGCTGTTGTAACGTTGCATTTCTCGGTTACTAGCTTGCTGAGCCTCAAATCTAGCACGCTGCATTTGACGCTGATAAGAGCCATTATACTGAGTGTGGCTGTGAGAAGTCCCGCTACCATAGTTTAACCCCAGGAGTGCATTATTGTTCCTTATTGTGTTGGTTCTAGCCATTCTAGTTGCAAGTTTAGTTTCTTTGTATTTACCAGATAGCACTTCACAGATTGTGTAGGTTGCGCGTATAGACTCAGTGTTAACCATCCAGCTAGCCAAGATGCCGGTTACTTGTTTTTTTTAAATTAACTTTCGCAGCTGACACCATGATTTTCTGCTGAGCCACAATGGTGCTATTATCAGTTACATGCTTTCTAGTGTTGTTGATACTTACAGGAACGTTCTTTTCTAATAGAAGCTTACCAGGCCCTACTGAATGTGAGTTTATGTTTTTGGGTGTTTCATTAACTGTAAATGTCGTCACTGCTTTCTGAGACTCAGCATGGCTATCAGTAAGATTAACTTTTTCAGTTACAGTGGACAGTGGTGTAGAAGATGGAGAAGAGGTGGAAAATGCTAACCAGATCCCACAGCCTAGGCCTAGAGCAGAAACAGCATAGGCTTTAGCGCGATTTATTAAACTTGTGCGTTGTGCAAACTGAGCTATAACCTTGCCACCGCTACTGGCAATAGAAGATTGGGTAATAATCTTAGTAAGAGAAGCAACAGCAGGAAATGCAACTTTGGAGGCAACAAAGCGAGTGAACTTATAGATATCTTGTATTATTTCTGCGGATATCTTTAGAATTAGTGTGGTCATTTTCATAGTAAGTTTTTATTGGTTACCTCACCAATCGCATACTATGGAAAATGGTTACTCATTATTTTAAATCTTCCTCAAACAAAACCAACCTCACTCCAACATGTGGATAGCTGAAGTACTGCTTCGCCTTGCCTCGAAATGCTGATCTGCACATCCA
>CAKZMG010000152.1 GCA_937128235.1 uncultured Verrucomicrobiales bacterium | reverse complement strand
TCAAACCTATCCTAAGCAGCGCGCAGTGCCCATCCCACGCTGGCTAACAGAAGAATTAGTTGCTCAGTTTTCTTCTGCCTCAGACGAGCTATGGAGTTTTTCTAGAACCACGGCTTGGAGAATAATCAAAACTGTAATGAACAAGGCAAATATTGAAGGAGTTCATGCCACTCCTCGAGGACTGAGACATTCATTTGCAATTTCCAACTTACAAGTAAATGTTCCAATCAATTTAGTATCAGAAGCTATGGGCCACACTAGTATAGAAACAACCAAAATATACTTAAATGCAGTTGGGAAAGAGCAACGAGATTTTTTTGCTCGTGCATGGCCACCAACGAACAAAAATCAAAGAATGTCTTGATTAAGCAATGAAAACAGCGTTCTATATTTTTAGACAAGTTGAAACATTCCTAACTAGATTGTTTCAATTTCAAGCTTTTTACGAGATGAACCGAAGCATATTGCCAAATTGAAGGATCGCTTCAACTCACTACCATCTTACCTCTCCTCTGTGACACGTTGTAAAGGAATTTATTAAAATGCTCACACCCGTTTCTGATATTTTACCGCGTCATTTTCACTAAGTCCTACGCATTTAATAATGAAGACAGTCTTCACTATTAAATACTATGAAAACAAAAATTATCTGCGTTGGCTCTGGCAAAAGAGGAATTGGAAAAACCTCATTAAGTATAAATCTCATTCCATATCTACTTAGCCAGGGAATCAAACCTAAACTCTTTGACTTCGATTGGGAAAATACCGACAAGAGTGGACTACAAAATTTCTACCCTGAAGCTCAAAAGCTCAATATTCACTCTGCAAGGGCACTTGATGAGTTCTTCGAGGCAGTAGACAATCCTGCTATCAACACCATCCTTGCTGACTTACCAGCGGGATCTGGAGAAGAGGTATCTTGTTGGTGTGATGAAGTCTACTCAGAAGCTTCAGAATTAGAAATGGAATTCATTTTAGCCGCAGTTACTACCAATGAAGCAGGCTCAGTGCAGTCTACTTTAAAATGGGGTGCATACTTACAAGACCAAGTGAAATACATCGTTTGCCTAAATGAACTAGCTGAAAAAAACAGTACATTCAAATACTGGCACTATGAGCCTAAGGTAAAAGAGTTCATCGATTGCTTTTCACCCCAAATCATGAAAATGCACAGCATCCCTCTAGATCTTGAATCAGAGCTACGCAATCAAATGGTCACTCTTGATCAAGTAGCTAAGGGAGAAATCAACCATAATTTTCTATCAAAAACCAAGAACAAGGTCCGAGCAAAAATCGCTCAAAGAACTCTATTCAATGAATTGGATAAAGTTTCTGAACTCCTAATTTCGCCTAGCTCTCATGGCTAACATCCAAACTCTAGAGAACATTGCTAAGCTGCTCCCTCAATCTGAACGGGAGCAGTTCTTAGCAATGATAGCCCAGTTCAAAAGCGTTCCAGATGATGATGAATATCTCCAAATCCTTCTAGCCATAGGGTTCATGACAATGCTCTGGAAAGAAGTCCCTAATGAAATCACAAAAATACTCGAAGGCTCCAACCCAATAACGGACACCTGCCACAGCGTTGCGAAACAAGTCCGTGAAGCAGTCATAGAAGCCATTCCTTCTTACGATGACCTTACGCTCATCTCTAAGAGACTAGAAGAGCACGAAGTCACTCTGAAACGTATTGCGTCTACTCCAACCTCCAACAAAGACAAAGCAAGATCCCCTGTCTTTTTCTGTTCTCTCATTGGCTCATTTATATCACTCATCATTTTTCACTACCTCTCCCATTTTCTCCCATGATTAATCTATTTATTGCCTTCTTCACTGTTATACTTGGAGCACTCTATAGCAACAAACTCCCCCACCCTCTTAACTGGATCACTCTAATTCTCACCTCCGCAGGAGGGTTTTGTGTTCTACTCTACAAGCATAGAAAAATAGTGCTACGTTTTGGTGTCCTCACCTGGACACAGCAAGAGCTCTGTCGTCATATTCTCATCACAGGCGACACCGGATCAGGTAAGACGCTCTCAGGGATCCACCCCATTATCATCCAAATCACCAGAAACATTCCCAACTGGGGAGGCTTAGTTCTAGGAGTCAAAGGAGATGAACACCGATTTATTCAGCAACTAGCCCAAACCTATCAACGACAAGATGACATAATCCACCTACAAGTGCGACCTCCAGACACTTCTACGAAATGGCAACCACCACACCGTTACAACCTCGTTAGCGACAGATCCCTACCTTGGATGACTCACGCTAAAGCTATCATTGATATTGCCGCTAGTGTTACCGAAGGTAAACAGCACGCATTTTTCCGACCAATGGCACAAATCGCCATAGCAAATGCGTTCGAACTTCTCGATACAATGGGCGAAACTGTAAACATCACTAACGCCTACCACATACTCACGAATAAATCATTCACCACAAAGAGGCTCAAACAATTCCAGAATAAAGCCACTACAGATAAACAAAAAAAGCTCGTTGAGTTTTTTGAATCTACTTTCACTAAATCGCTTGCCCATGAGCAAACAGAAGCCACCACAGGAACCATAAAAACTTATCTCAGCTTCTTCTTAGATCCTGACATAGCAGCTGTTTTCTCTAGCGAAAAGCCAAACACCTTTTCCCTATCAGAACTAGATCACGGAGCAATCATCTCCGTCACCATGCCCCAAAGGTTAGTAACAGAGAGGCGCTATATCCAAACCTACCTCAAGACCTTATTCTACTACCACGCTCTACGCCGATTTGATCTACCCAAAGAACAGCAAGATAAGAAAAATACTCTATTCCTCATCGCCGACGAGTTCCAAGACATCGTAACCTCAGCTGAAGACGGAATTAGCGACCATAAGATCATCGACCGTATCCGCTCAGCCAATGTTGCCATCATTGCCGCGATGCAATCTGAAATTTCACCAGACCCAGCCATTACAGAACGCAAAAGGCAAGTGCTCACTCTCAACATGCGAACGAGATTCATCTTCCGAGCTGCCGACCAGAAAGGAGCAATAGCCAGCGCAGATTTCATAGGCAAACGCCATTTCTGGAAAAAAACCAAATCTTCTAAGCCATTCGGTCAAGTCACCATCTCACGAAGAAAAGAGCAAGAACACTATGTCAAGCCCTCCGAGCTAACAACACTCAAAGATCACGTCACCATTATCGCTCACCCATCAAAGAAATGGATCAAAAAGAAAATAGCTCCACGGAATGGAAAGGATAAGGTGTATAGCTGGTATTAACTATACCCTTTTAGGATCAATATTCTTTTGCTAATTTCCTCTTATGGATTGGTTCAATACTGCACACTTAGAAGCTGACACGCTGTTTATCTCGGATGAAGTATTTTCTCAGGAAGAGCAATTGTCTCGAGCACAGTATTTTGTAAAAGCCAATTTTCTATCTGAGATACCTATGTCGTGCTAAAACTTATCGTTTTTATAAAAGGCTCAGTGAGTTCATACGGTCCAAGCCCTGTCGTTTCTCGCACATAAACCAAGCGATGTGCCGCAATCGCCCTCGATATTTCAGCAAGACTCCCTCCATTAATCAATATCTTGTGCCGGCTAAACTCTAGCTCTATTTCCCTATCCGTAGCACACGATAATT
>CAKZMG010000151.1 GCA_937128235.1 uncultured Verrucomicrobiales bacterium | reverse complement strand
AGTTCAAGTACCGCACGGAGATGAAAGACACCATCCGAGACATCGTGCGGGATGGACTAGACCCACAGGAAACGGAAGCCGCCATCCAGGCAAAAGCCCATGAGCTCATCCCACCAGATGAGCACAAGCTCTTCCGCATGCTAGTGGCAAACGAGATCAAAACCCTCCACCTAGGCAGCATCATCCGCTACGGACTCCGTCCGAGTGAGTTCACAAACTGGGCTAAAAATCAGTAATCGTTCATAGGTGATTAGAGATTACCGCTCTTTAAAACAAGCAAGCCGTTGATAACTAACCTTATCAGCGGCTTTTTTTGGCCACGGATTGCACTGATTGTTAGGATTTTTTTCTGGGGTTGAAACTGGTGAATGATAACTTCCTCACTCAGTAGCTAGAAGTATGGTTTCATCTGCGCTGAAAAATCTAGTTTCGTATTGCAGTAACTAAGAAACGAATCAGTATGTGCTTATGTCGGACAGCTTAAAAATTGGTATCTATGAAGATCTTCTAACACATGCTCTGAAAGAGAAAATAGAGCATCTTAGCTCAAATAGTTTACAGCCTGATATCAAACCAGCTGATGAAAACCTGATTAGTGACTATATTACTCGTACACTAACTGCACACTTAAAAAAAGCACTCTCAACATTATCCAGCAAAGGCAAGCATCCTGAAAAACAGCACGAATTAGCTAATAAGATTATAAAATTGATCGCCTCACATCATGAAGATTTAAACTATCTCAATGAGGAAGAATTTCTTGAAACTACAAACAACCTTCTTACTGAAATCAAAGAACATGATTCATTATCATTTGAAAGACCTACTACTTCTTTGATCAGCCCCAGCCTATTTACAGGCTCTGGCGGAAGTCCTCAACTAGGAAAAGAGCTCGAACTGGAGTTTGCCAGCGCTGACAGAGTTGACATGTTAGTTTCTTTTATAAAGTCAGCGGGAGTTAACTTGATCTACCCGTCTCTGAAGAAATTTACTGAACGTGGAGGCAAGCTACGCATAATTACTACAACATATTTGGGAGCGTCAGATCCTGTAGCCATTCACAAGCTGAAACAGCTACCCAATACTGAGGTAAAAGTTAGCTACGACACCAAGCACTCCCGTTTACACGCTAAAGCTTATTTTATTCATCGAAATAGTGGTCACAGTTGCTCATACATTGGTTCAGCTAACCTATCTCATGCTGCTATGACAAGTGGACTTGAATGGACGGTGAAACTTCCTCTACTTGAGCTACCTAGTTTATTCCGCCGTTGCGAAGCTCAATTTGAAACATATTGGGAGTCGGATTCATTCAAGAATTATGAAGAAGATGATTTTGATTACCTAGTCAAATCTACGAGCGCAGAAAAATATTTCCGCTCGGATCCAACAAGACTAACCATATTTGAATTAAAACCATACGAACATCAGCAGATTGTTCTCGATGAAATCAACGAAGCCAGGAGTGAGCGTAAGCAATTTCGCAACTTAGTTGTAGCAGCTACAGGCACCGGAAAAACAATGATTGCCGCTTTTGATTACAAGCGTCTATGCTCTCCTAAAAACAAACCTAAACTACTTTTTATAGCACATAGAAAAGAGATCTTAAGGCAAGCTAGAGATTCATTCAGACATGTCTTAGGTGATGGCAACTTTGGTGAAGAATTATACGATGGCAAGAACCCAGAAAATCACGAGCACCTCTTTTGCTCCATATCTAGCTTCAACGCTCGAGATCTAATTAATAAGTTTGGAGAAAATTACTGGGACATCGTCATTTTAGATGAGGCTCATCACGGAAAAGCGAATAGCTACAGAATAATACTTAATGGCCTAAAGCCGTCAGTGCTTCTAGGGCTCACGGCAACTCCTGAAAGGACTGACGGTTCGTCTATAGCTGAAGACTTTGACTCCCCCATCGCTTCAGAAATCAGATTACCCGAAGCCCTTCAACAAAAGCTTCTTTGCCCTTTCCACTACTATGCCATCAGTGACAGCACAGTGGACTTTTCCCGTGTATCTTGGAAACAAGGTAGATATGATAGAACAGAACTTGGAAATGTAATTTCTGGAAATCGAGCTCGTATTGATTTGATTCTTAAGAAAATAATTGAATATTTCCCTGCACCTCTGGACCCTAAGGATTTTGATAGGGAAAACCTGAGAGCTATTGGATTTTGTGTTAGTCAAAGCCACGCCAGAGAAATGGCGGACACTTTTAAAAAGGCTGGTATAGAAGCTAGATCACTAGATTCAAATTCGACCCCTGAGTACAGAGTTGATACAAGAAGAATGCTAGAAGAAGGATCTCTCAACTTCATTTTTACAGTAGATCTGTTTAATGAAGGCATCGATATTCCAGTAGTAAATGGTATCCTATTTCTCAGGCCAACAGAGAGCCATGTTGTTTTCCAGCAACAACTCGGACGCGGACTACGCTCTCATGATGATAAAGAACAACTCATCGTTTTGGATTTTGTCGGTGCTGTTAATAAAAAATTCAGGTTTGATCTTCGATTCAAATCACTATTACCAGGCAAGCGACATGACCTAAAGAAAGAAATTGAGCATGGCTTTCCACATTTGCCAGCAGGATGCTACATTCATTTTGAAAAGACAGCCAGAGAGATCATCCTTAAAAATATCCGTCAGACATATCTGAATATAGAAACACGTATTGTTGATTCATTTTCAAACTACACTAAAGCCCCTTCATTTGCGGAATACATTAAAGACACAGAAGAATCACCCATTGAATTACTTACAAAACGCACATGGAGTGACTGGAAAGACTTAGGCAAATTCAAAACTGCTTCTAACCTGAATGAGAAGCCTCCTGAGATTAATTCCCTAGCTAGAGTGAGTCTCGTAAATGACCCTAGTTATCTAAAATTTCTGAGTGATCTCCTAACGGTTCCAGACAGTCAACTTGGGCATTATTTAGAGTCTCAATTATACACGGCATCAGCATATTACTTACTGTGGAATAAAGCAGGTAAAGACCTATTTTTTTCATCATACCTGGAGGCATTCACGGCAATCAGAGATAATAAAAGGTATTCGGCTGATTTGGATGAAGTGATAGCCTATTCTAAGCAAAATCAACTTCCTCAGTTGCCTGAAAAATATAATCCAAATTCTAAACTACGATTACATGCTAACTACACGATGCGTGACATCACTGCATTTTATGAGAAAGCATCGATCGAAACCTCAGGCCCAACTGGAACAGGAGTTGTTTCAATTAAAGAAAAGAAGATTTATATCCACTTTATCACATTCGAAAAGACCGAGAAATTGTTTTCCGAGACTACCATGTATAGAGATTATCTAAGCTCACGAGACATCTTACATTGGGAAAGCCAGTCATCAGCAACACAAGATAGCCCCACTGGTCGAAATTATATTCAGCAAAAAGAACTAGGATACCAAGTTCACACTTTTGCTCGAATACGTAAATTAGAAGGTAAACTCACTAGCCCTTTTGTGTATTTAGGTGAAGCTGACTTCATTAGTGCTGAAGGTAATAGACCTATTTCAATAGTTTGGAAACTAAGAACTCCAGTAACTCACCAATTTTTTAATGAAGCTAAACTAGCAGCAGGTATATCGTAAGAAACTCAGAGTTGCTTCATTACATCCCGAATAAACCTCTCCCAGATACCCACCATCTTTTCTGCTTCATAGAGAGAATTAGCCTCTTCAATTTCACCGTTTACAAACACACCTTCAAAGCCTCCCTGCTTTTCGACCTTCTGCCAATACTCTCTGGTTCTTTTCCAAGTGTTCAGCCTTTCTTCAAAAGCAACTTCAAGTAAGCAGATGTCTGCACGATCTATTTTTATTTTCGTAAGTCGGCTGCTCATCATTGGTTCTCCCCTTTCCAGTGCAGCAGGTAAAACTCAGCCTCTTTCTCACAACCAAAGACTAATTTGGATTCGGTTCCGTCAGTATAGCTCCTGATTAAAGCTTCTATATCAGAATAGAGAAAGTGTATCCCGTGACGGGTTTCATGGATAAACACTAACTTGTCCAAACGACCATTTCTAACATGATAAATTTTAACTTCTTCCTCCATTCTAAAGACCTGATCTTGCTGGATAAACCTCACATCATTTCTACTTAAACCTTGCTGAATGGTTATCAATTTATTTTTAACCTCATTCTGTAAATCTAAATAGAACTCAGCATCCGCCTCATTGCTGAACTCTCCAAAATCCCCTATCGAGAGTTTGCCTTCCTCAACTTCTCGCATGTTCTTACGAAGATCCGAGATACTTTCAGACATCATTTCTTTTACTACTTCGAGCTCATCATAGCTCAATTCGATTACTACATTTTTCGGTTTCATCTTAGTATTCTACAATATTAGTTTTTGGTCTGTCCACGTCACATGGAACCACGTCATAGATAGCTCAAGTTACATTCACCTCGCAACTTCGTCCACGGACTATAAGTATCATTTCTGTTCAGTGTAATACCTTGCCTCTAGCTCCGAAGTAGTTGAGAAGTTATCAATTACCTGTTCTCAGTTTCAAGCCGTCACCATTCAGTTCATCCTGTAAATTCTGTCGAAAAGAACCATCAACAAACAATCATCAACTTGGGGCTTCATCGTTCGCCTGCCCTGTAAATCTTTGTGATTGGTGGCATCATGAGCGTGCCTAGGAAACTTATCAGTTGCCAGTTCTCAGTTTCCCGCTATCAGTCAGTCACTCACTGCACACCGATCACCGAGTACCCATCTCGAATTTCAAATCTCAAATTTCCAATCATTTCTCCATGCCCACATTTAAAGAACTAGGACTGCATCCATCACTCATCGAGGCGTTGGCTTCGGAGAAATTTTCTAAACCCTTTTCTAAACCTTATCCAATCCAGGCACAGGGTATTCCTGCGGTGCTGAATGGTGGGGATGTGCTGGGGATCGCTAAGACGGGATCTGGTAAGACGGCTAGCTATGTGCTGCCGTTGCTGCATCGATTACTCCAGCCTGAGACGCGTAGGGGTAAGGATTTGGAGGGGCCTTCTGTGCTGGTGCTGGTGCCTACGCGCGAGCTGGCGCAGCAGGTGCGGGCGGTATTTGAGTTATTTATTATGTCACTTCCAGATAGAATAAAATCGCTGGCGGTGTTTGGTGGGGTTGCTATCAATCCGCAGATGCAGGCGCTGCGCAATGTGGATATTTTGATCGCTACTCCTGGACGACTGATCGAGCTGGAGGAGAAGAATGCGGTAAAACTTACCTCTATCAACACACTCGTTCTAGATGAGGCGGATAAGATGTTGAATCTGGGGTTCAAGGAAGAGATCGATACTATTTTGGCGTTGCTGCCAGCTTCTGAGAAACGGCAGAATTTACTCTTTTCAGCAACGCTGAGTGATGACTTAAGCTCTGTGAATCAGATCATTTTAAACTCCCCCACTGTCATCAAAATAGCGTCTGAGGATGAGAACATCGACCTGATCAATCAGCGGGCATATCTGGTGGAGGCCGAGAAGAAGGGTCCGTTTTTGAGGCATCTGATTCGGTCTGAGAACTTGCAGCAGACCTTGGTGTTTGTTTCCTCTGCTTATCAGGCGGATCACATCGCGGATAAGCTGAGGCGAAATAAGATCCAGGCAGACTCCATCCACGGGAAGCTAAGCCAAGGAGCACGGACAGAACGGCTAGAGGACTTCAAAGCTGGAAGGTTGCGGATTCTAGTGGCTACGGATTTGTTAGCGCGTGGGGTGGACATCAGTGCACTGCCTTGTGTGATCAACTATGAGCTACCGAGGTC
>CAKZMG010000150.1 GCA_937128235.1 uncultured Verrucomicrobiales bacterium | reverse complement strand
ATGGAAGACAGGATATTTACTCTCTCCTACAACAAGGTCTTTTATTTCATCAAATTCTGCCACTTTCATCGAGTTGGCTACGACGATGATATTTGTATTGAGCTTCTCAACTTGTTTAATCCCTCGTAGGGCTCGTTTGAGCTCTTCTACTCCATAGATGGTGGGGATGATAACCCAGTCAGCACGCTCAATCGCCTGCTTGACTACAGGCTCATCTATTCCAGCTTTCCCATCAAAGACGACTCAGGTGTCAGCTGGTATATCCGGGAGTTCGTCATCATTTCTCAGCTTAATGACTCGTTCTTCTGGAAGGAACTCATCTACCGAACTATCGATATCATTGGTGATGATCCCGAACCCTTTTTCATAGGCAATCGCATGAGAAATAGTGGACTTCCCTTGTGAGCCTTTCGTCCCGACTACTGTGATTAACATAGGAACGTGGTTACGTGGTAAGATTGGAACGTGGTGTTTTGGTAATGATGTTACGTCGTCACAATGTAACGTGGTGTTTATGAAACTGAGTAACAAAGACACCTTGTATCTATGATACTTCAGAACATAGACACGCTGTAACGTGGTCACTATAGAACCTTGAAACTAGGTAGCGTAGTAACACATATTCATTACTACGGTGACACCAAGAGACATTGATACCTAGAATCCAGGTATCTAGGAAACCTTGGAACGAGGTTATTCTATTCATTTTATAGAAAGAGCAAATTTATTAATCAAATAATGAATAGGTGACTGAGCTAGAATTTTCGGATGCTGCGTCAGGTGAAGACGTAGTAGTTAGTATGAAGACACAACAACAATCTCAGCCATTTGTGAAAGTAATCCAGACAGAAGATAAGCTCATTACCCGTAAAATGGCTTCTGAGCGCCTCTGTGTGTCTACAAGAACTATCGACAGGATGGTTGAGAAGGGATGGCTTGAGAAGGTGTTTGTGGGGGCTGCTCCACGTTTCCGCAAGCATGACATCGATAAGATTGTGGAGCAGGGAGTGTAGGTTCTTTTCTAGCTGAGTAAATTATTTCCGATTGAAGGGACAACTCTGTTTTTCTGGTCAGCATAGATACTGGAGGTTATGCGAATGTCACTGTGTCGGAGGTAGCGTGATGATGCGAAGATACCTTCTTCACTGGCGATAATACTGCCAATTTCTTTTCTTAGTTCATGAATCGGTTTCTGAGCATGAACACCGTTTGCTCGAAGCCATTTCTTGAGCGTTTCGATGGCACCACGACAACGATAGGAGCGGGTTGTTTTAGAACGATCTAATGTGCCCCTGGACTCGATTACAAATTCTCCGGATGCTTGTTTCTGGAAATCTTTGAAGATACGCTTCATGTCTTCACTGAGTGCTATTTCACCAGCAGAGTCTTCACTTTTGAGTTGGTGGTATTCAGTGTCTTCGATGATGAGTAATCCTGTGGAGAAATCAAAGGCGTCCCAGAGAAGGTAATCTATTTCAGAAACACGGAGTCCACAGACAAGAGCAAGCAGGATCATCTTATAAGATTCTGGTTCTTGGTCTTTTAGGTTTTGATGAGCGAGTTTTAGGATTGTTTTGGCATCAATTTTACTGTGATAGCGAGAGGATGGAGGCTTTTCCATGGTGACACCTTCAAATGGCAGGGGAGTTGGGAGTTCTATTTCTTGTTCTAGGAAAGGAAGGAGTTTTTTAGAGATAAGAGCCTTTGAATTTCGGATGATACTGTTGACGGTAGTGATAGCTTTCTTTTTGGTCGTTGAGGTTTTGCTATGTTCTTTGAGGTAGCATTGTTTCCAATTCTGAATACGTGTTGGAGTGAGTTCAGTAAGTAAAACTAAGTCTACTTGATCTCTCCAGGCATCAAGCCCGCAGTCTTGGTGTGATTCGAACTTTGGAGATACTTGCTCCATGATACCACTGACAAGTCTTCGGAAGGCTTTTATGTAGGCTTGGAGTGTCTGAACACGAGCGGAGGAGTATTTCTGATTGGATTGGATAAGATCACCAACGGTTTTACCGAGTGGTGACTCTTCAGGTTCTTCTTTAATGGTGTGTGGTTTATATTTTTCAAGTGTTGCGTCCCAATCATTACCCATAAGAAATTTGAAGATTTGGAGGGCTTTACTCGATGCTGAGTTTTTGTTGGGCGTATCGAGGGGGAAACGAACTCTTCTTTTTCTCCATTCGATACGAACAGAATACGAGCTGTTCACAGCACCATTCTGACTTGTAGTTTTTTCTACCTTATTTCTCCAATACAAAACATTGGTTCTGGGTATCTTGGAAGGATGGGCGGAAGATGGGCGTTTTTTATTCTCCTTGTTCGTCTTGGCTTGTCTTTTCATGTCGCTTATAATGTGATGTGTAATCGTCTTATATACAATGATTTGTTTTTCTAAAGGGGCTAAATGAAGCCCAGGAGAGACAGCGTGAGACTCCTTGAGAAACCGTTATTTAGCAGACTGTAAATCTGCTCACGTAAGTGTACGAAGGTTCGAATCCTTCTCTGCCCACCATTCTCTATAAGGGAGTTACGAGAAATCGTGACTCCCTTAATTTTTGTAAAAGGCGACCGACTGGGCAGATACTGGGCAGATTCATCGGGGGTAACTGGGCAGAATTTGACCGTATTTGACCATGAAAAATGACAAATGTTTTTGGGGTCAACGCCAAAGTTTGGGGCAATTTGTTAGTTTGTTTGTATTTTATTATTGGTGACATCATGATTTTGGTTCTTATGATGTCTTTGGTTCGTCTTGTTCAGACGGAGAGCTATTCCTGTTCCCCAGTTCTTTGCAAAGGCAGAAGAGAGTTGGGACTACGAACATGGTGAGGAGAGCTACTGCCATTCCTCCGAATATGGGGACAGCCATTGGTCCCATTATATCTGAGCCTCTACCTGTGCTGGTGAGGACTGGGAGGAGGGCTAGAATAGTTGTGGCAGTTGTCATGAGGCAAGGGCGACAGCGACGTTTTCCTGCTGTGATTGTGGCTTTGCGGATGGCTTCTTTGGTGGTGGGTTTACTTTTTACAAAGCTCTGGCGGAGGTAGGTGGAGATGACTACGCCGTCGTCTGTGGCTATGCCGAAGAGAGCGATGAATCCTACCCAGACCGCGGTTGAGAGATTGATGCTCTTTATTTGGAAAAGATCGCGGAGGTTATGACCGAAGAATTCCATGTTGAGGAAACCAGGTTGGGCATAGAGCCAGAGGAGTAGAAAACCACCTGAGAATGCAACTGCGATACCACTAAAAATGATGAAAGAGTTAATTACTGAGCGGTTCTCTAGGTAGAGGATGAGGAAGATGGCTAGCAGCGCAAGTGGCATGATAATTACCATGTTTTTCTCAAATTCTAGGGCGGATTGATAATTGCCTGCAAATTCGTAGCGTATTCCATTCGCTCGCTTGAGCTTGCCTTCTTTTTCCTTCTGATCAAGGTAAGCTTGAAGCTTTTCTACGATGTCCACTTCGGCGAAGTTTGGCTTTGCTCCGAAGGTGACGTAGCCGGTGAGGAAGGTGTCCTCACTTTTGATAACTTGTGGACCGCGGATGTAGTCGATGTTGACGACTTGTTCTAGTGGAATTAGTGCTCCTTCCTTAGTGGTGATGAGAATGGATTTGATATCATCGATCGAATCACGAGTTTCACGAGCGTAGCGGACGAGGACGTTGTATCGTTCTCTTCCTTCGATAGTGGTGGTGACGGCTTCGCCACCGAGCGCGGTTTGGATAGTACGGTGGATGTCTGCAATGTTGAGTCCGTAGTGCTTAGCGGCTTTGCGGTCTGGGTGGATTTCTAAATAAGGTTTGCCTACGATGCGGTCAGCGTTGATACTGTTGACATCTAGACCAGGAATGTCGCTCTCTCGCATAAGGCGTTCTAATTGTAGACCGAACTCTTCGAGTTCTTGAAGAGAAGCCGCTTTGATTTTGATTCCCATAGGGGCACGCATTCCGGTGCGGAGCATGACAAGACGGGTTTCAATAGGCTGAAGTTTTGGTGCACCTGTAAGTCCTGGTGCTTGAGAAACTTTAGAAATCTCTTGCCATATGTCATCAACCGTTTTGATTTCAGGCCTCCATTGGCGGAATGGTTTTCCATCTGAACTTGTGTCAGGGACTAGTTTACCTTGTTTGTCGTAGATGTAGTCTCCGTTTTCATTAATTTTGAAGGTTAGGATGTTGCCTTTATCATCGGAGCGAAACTCTGGGTGATAGTTAACTATGGTTTCAATCATGGAGATTGGGGCTGGGTCTAGTGCTGACTCAGCTCTGCCTATTTTCCCCACGACTTGACGGACTTCAGGAATAGCGGCGATAGCGGCATCAAGGGTGCGGAGCGCGTCCGTTGCTTCCTTGATGGAAGCATGGGGACTTACAGTAGGCATGACGAGGAATGATCCTTCATCAAGTGATGGACGGAATTCTTTTCCGAGCCCGGGGAAGGTACTGTCGATGTCCTTGTAGAGGCTGGTTTCCTGCATGCTCTGAGGGAGTCCAGAGGTGAGTTTTCCAAAGCCGAACCAGATACTCGCGGCTGCCGCTAGCATGATGAGTGGAATGCTGAGGAATGCAGCCTTGTGCTCTAGACACCAGCGTAAAATGTGTGGATATGCTAACTCAAAGAGCTTGAAACTTATGAGCAGCGTTCCAATGATGATGAGCACGAACAGATAGTTTGAGAATACAGAAGATTGAAGACCGAGAGGCATCCAGTTTCTAGCGAGTAACCAAGCAACGATAAGAGCAGTTCCTACGTTGATGGTGAGCACACCGAGTTTTTTGAATCTAACAGATATGCGATCTTGGAACGCATAGAGGATAGCTAGGATGAGGAGAGCGGTAGCTAACAAACCTGAAAATGACGTCGATATCCCAGCAGCAATACCTAACAAAGTGGTGATGATATTGCGTCGGTTGAACAATAGTGAACGAGTGTTCTCTGACTTGTTAGAGCTGGATTTAAACCATTTCGGCAAAACGCCCATGAGGAAATGCGCGATGGGTGGGATGATGGTGAGCGCTACAATGATGGAGGCTATTAGGGCGAAAGATTTGGTGTAGGCAAGAGGTCGGTAGAGCCTGCCTGCTTCTCCAGTCATTGTGATGACGGGGAGGAAACTGATAACAGTGGTCATCACGGAAGTGGTGACAGCTCCTGCAACTTCGGTGACAGCGTTGTAAATGACTTTGGCTGTGCTGATTGTCGGATCATTCAGTTTGGCGTCATTTAGATGCTTGATGATGTTTTCTGTGAGGACGATTCCTACATCGACCACAGTTCCGATAGCGATAGCGATACCAGAGAGAGCGACGATATTGGCATCAACTCCGAATAGCTTCATACCAATGAAGGTGATGAGCACGGCGAGTGGCAGCATACAGGAAATAAGCAGACTACTACGCAGGTGAAGCACCATGATAACGACGACGATAATGGTGACGAGGATCTGCTGATAGAGGGCTTCATCGAGTGTGTTGAGCGTTTCTGAAATAAGTCTGGAGCGATCGTAGAATGGGACAATAGTGACCTTTGAGGTATTCATCCATTTAGGCCATTGGCTACGGTCATTCTTTTTCGACCAATGGAACCAAGCTTCTTGGTTTAGTGTAGAGGAAAGGTTGGAGTCGTCAGCAAATACTGGGGTAATACCATTTTTCTGAGCAAAATTTAGAATGGCTTGGCGGTCGGTGATTTTCCAATCGACGGTGACTTTTTGTGGGAGTGATGGGCTGAGATCTTGGACTTTTGATTTGATGTTCTTGATCGTTTGCATCGGATTAGCTCCGTAGCGTGCAACTACTATTCCGCCTGCGGCATCGGCACCGTTGACATCGATAACACCTCGGCGCATATCTGGACCTAGCTGGACGGTTGAGACTTGGGAAACGGTGATGGGAGTGTTGTGGCGGACAGCTACAACGGCGTCTCTGATATCGTCTAAATCACGGATGTAACCAGTGCCTCGGAGTATGTATTCTACACCATTGATTGCGAGGTTTCTGGCACCAGTTTCCATGTTAGATTTACGTACTGCGTTGGCGACTTGAGCTAGTGATACGTTCCATGCTTGGAGCTTATTGGGGTCTACATCGACTTGGTATTGCTTGACGTATCCGCCAACTGAGGCAACTTCTGAAACGCCATCGGCACCGAGAAGCGAGTAGCGAATGAGCCAATCTTGAATGGAGCGGAGTTCTTCAGGATTCCAGCCTGGAGCTGGATTTCCGTCAGGGTCTTGGCCTTCTAGGTAGTATTGATACACTTGACCTAGTCCAGTAGCGTCTGGACCGAGTGTGGGAGTGACTCCATTAGGGAGTAGCCCTGATGGGAGACTATTGAGCTTTTCTAAAATGCGGCTGCGGCTCCAGTAGTAATCTACGTCTTCTTTGAAAATTAAGTAAACGTAGGAGAAACCAAACATGGAATAACTGCGAACTTCCTGAACTCCAGGGATACCGAGTAGTGAAACTGTTAGAGGGTAGCTTATTTGGTCTTCTACGTCTTGTGGTGAACGTCCTTTGTATTCGGTGAAGATGATTTGTTGGTTGTCGCCAAGGTCTGGGATGGCATCGACTGCGACTGGGTCTCTGGGGATGGTATCAGTCTGCCAGTCAAAGGGGGCAACCCTTACTCCCCATCCTATAAAGAAGGTGAGTAGGATGAGAACGACGAGTTTTTGATTAATGCAAAAGTGGATGAGCTTGTTCATAGAGACAGTGTGATTAGAGATTAGAGATTGATGATATTGTTAGATTTTTGTGGCTTTTAGGCGGAGTGAGTTGGCTATTACAGAGATGGAGCTGAAGCTCATTGCTGCTGCTGCAATCATGGGAGAGAGGAGCATGCCGAAGAAGGGGTAGAGGAGACCTGCTGCGACGGGAATGCCGAGGACGTTGTAGATGAAGGCAAAAAAGAGGTTTTGCTTGATGTTGTTCATGACCGAGTGGCTGAGCGCCTTGGCTTTGACAATGCCGTCGAGATCGCCTTTAACAAGGGTGAGTTCAGCTGATTCGATAGCGGCGTCTGAGCCAGTGCCCATAGCAATGCCTACGTCAGCTTGCGCTAGAGCAGGTGAGTCGTTGATGCCGTCTCCAGCCATGGCTACGACTTTGCCTTGGCTTTGGAGTTCTTTGATCTTGGAGAGCTTGTCTTCTGGGAGGCACTCTGCGGAAAAGTTGCTGAGCTGTAGCTCTGCCGCCACAGCTGCGGCTGTGGTGTTGTTGTCTCCAGTGAGCATGATGACTTCGATGCCTTGGTTGATGAGCGTAGAAATGGCTTGTTTGCTGGATTTTTTGATCGGGTCAGCGATGGAAACGTAGCCAACAGCTTGGTTTGCTAAGCCTATATAGGAGACAGTGTGGCCTTGTTTTTGTTCTACTATAATTGCGGTTTTTAGCTTTTCTGGGATAATGATGTTTTGCTGTTCCATGAGCTTGATGTTGCCTAGAGAAACAGATGTATTGTTGACTACACCAGTAACGCCTTTGCCAATGACTGCTTGGAATTGTTCGGTCTTGTTAGATGGGCTGTTAGGAAAGGTTTGTTTGGCTCTAGCTAGGATAGCTTCTGCTAATGGGTGTTCACTTTGTAGGCTAAGTGATGCAATGGCTCGGAGAAGTTCGTCTTCAGGGTATGGAGCTAAGGCTACGATTTTTTTGACGGAGGGTTTGCCCTCCGTAATAGTCCCTGTTTTGTCAGTGATAAGGACATTGACTTTGTCCATAGTTTGTAGGGCCTCGGCATTTCTGATGAGCACTCCAGACTGGGCACCTTTTCCAATGCCAACCATGACTGACATGGGAGTGGCTAGACCAAGAGCACAAGGGCAGGCGATGATGAGAACGGCGATGGCATTAACAAAGGCGTAGACGAGAGCTGGTGCTGGCCCCCATGATGTCCAGATAATAAAGGTTATGAGAGATAGCAGAACGACTGTTGGTACGAAGTATTTGGCGATGGAGTCTGAAAGTTTCTGGATCGGAGCGCGAGAGTGACTGGCGTCGTTTACCATCTGGATGATACGTGAGAGTAGTGTGTCAGAACCTACGTGCTCGGCGATCATGATGAAAGATTGAGTACCGTTGATTGTTCCAGCGGAAACACTGTCATTGATTGATTTTTCTACACGAATAGGTTCTCCTGTGATCATGGATTCATCGATGCTGGAGTGTCCTTCGGTGACGGTTCCGTCGACAGGGATTTTTTCCCCAGGTTTGACGCGAAGTTGGTCGCCTTGTTGAATTTGATTAATAGAAATAGTTTGCTCTTCACCATTTTTGATGAGTGTGGCTTCGGTGGGCGCAAGTTTGAAAAGCTCCTTGAGAGCACTGCTGGTATGGCTGTGAGCGCGAGCTTCGAGTAGTTGACCGAGGAGGACGAGGGTGAGTATGACGGCGGTGGCTTCAAAATAGAGGTGTACGCTGCCAGAGGCTGATTTAAAATCTTGTGGGAGAATGCTAGGGAAGAGTAAACCGACTACGCTGAACAGAAAGGCTGCACCTGTGCCGATCCCGACTAGGGTGAACATGTTTAGATTTCTGGTGATGATAGATTTGTAAGCTCGGATGAAAAATACTCGGCAAGTGTAGAAAACGATCGGGATTGTGAGTAGAAATTGAATCCAATTCCATTGTTGCTGATTCATCCATTTTAAAAGAGGCTGACTGGGGATCATATCGCTCATGGAGATAACAAAGACGGGAAGAGCAAAGAGGAGGGAGAGTTTGAATTTACCGAGGAGAGAGTTATAGGCTTTTTGTTCTGCGCTGATCTCGTTGGGGTCGGCAGGTGTATTGGTGTTGGGCTGCTCTACTAGGTTCATACCACAGACGGGACAGTCGCCCATTTTAGGGTATGTTTTCTTTCCTTCACAGTGCATGGGGCAGAGGAAAATACCATTGCCATTGCTGGGTATAGTGGGCGTTTTTTTTGTGTCTGGTTTCTGTATGTGTTGCTCAGAGAACTCGGTGATGGTGTATTGGTCTCCTGCTGCATTGAGTGCTTGCTGGAGCGTTTGCATAGACAAAGGTGCGCTGGTATCGAGCTCTACCGCCGAAGCCTCAATAGAGACAATGGCAGAGATTATTTCTGGGAGATTGCTGAAAGCTGATTCGATTTTAGCTTTGCAACTTTTACAGCCCATACCTGTGATCGTGTATTTCATATTTACCGAGTGATTTGAAATTGGGGTGTTTGTTACTTTGTCTTCTCTGGGAACTTGACTGAGAGCGTGTCTTTGATGCTGCCGCAGTCATACATGGCGTCGCCAAAGTATGGGTTGCGGATGGCTGCCTCGTTTGAGAGCCAGTAGCCGCCTTTACCTCCGTCTTCTTTTCTGACCATCGGACAGTGCTGTAGGTAGAGACTGTCTAACTTGTCGATTCCGTGATCTCTTACGAGCTGGATGAGGGCGTCGCTGAATGGATTGAAGGCGAAGCGGATCTGCTTGATTTCAGTTTGTTTTGTTAGATGAATGGTAGTCTTTTTCAGATCGCTCAATACGTCGTTGTTAGGGACGTTTTCTAACAGCTTGTTGAAGTCACTGATGGCTTTGATCGCGCTTTCGGCTTCGTCATCAGAGAGAGCCTTGCTGATGATGAGGTAGGAATCTGTTATTTTTTTCAGCTCCGCGAGTGATCCGAGTTTCAGTTGCTTGCTATAAATCGGCTGGGAAGGAAGTCCGGTATAGCGACTAGCTTCTTTGATTTGGTGGCGGAGTTGCGTGAGCATGGCGGCACCTGGCTCCATACCTTTTGCTAGAGTGAGGGCATTTTTGAGACGCATGGAGAACTCTTTCCATAAAGCGAGCTCTTTTGGCATGAGCTGGTTGTGGTGGATGTTGTTGATTGTGAACAGCATGTTTGTGAGAGCTGTTTGTGCTCCTTGATGATCAGAGCTTTGAACGGCAGTGGTAAGCTTGGCATAGCTACGCAGAAACGGAGTCCATTGCCCAGAGAGCTGCTCTGGAGCATCTTGTGCTGGGCGTTCTTCTAGCCCAGCATTGGGGTTCATCATGGATGGACGGGCTTTGATCTGAAGTTCACTATCGAGTTTATAAGCTCCATTTGTGACGACGAGTTCACCTTCACTGAGACCTTGCTGGACGATGTATTGATCACCTGCTTTTGGGCCTAGAACGATTTCTCTTCCTTCAAAGACTGGGCCAGTAGTGGAGTCGATACGCACGTAGACGACGGCACGCTTTCCAGTGCGTAAGAGTGCGGACGCAGGGATGAGGAGGGGTTTTTCTGGGGTAGTGCTGGAAGCAACGAAACCGAATTCCTCAGTGGGTATGAGAGGCATGCCACAGATGTCGCATTTACCTGGTTTGTCTTTGATTATTTCTGGGTGCATAGGGCTGATCCATTTGCCAGCGAGGTCGGCTTCAAGGACTCGACCGTGGAGTGCTATTTGAGATTTTGCAGAGGCCTGAGCGAACATGCCAGGTTTGAGATGGCGTTGTTTGTTGTCAACGTTGACACGGACTTTAATGATGCGCTTCATCGCATCTAACTGTGGGTCGATGAAGGCGATACGGCCGTGGAATGTCTTGCCGGGAATAGCTTGGATGCTGAAGGATACGTCTTGGGCATAGCGGAGCCACGGGAGATCTGTCTCATAGGCTTCCATTTTTAGCCAAACAGTATCTAACTGAGCAATGGCGAAGAGTGGTTGTCCTGTCTTAACGTAGCTACCTTCCTTAACGTGGAGCTTGACCACAATGCCGTCTTGAGGAGCCGTTAGAGTGATGTGGTCAGATGGCTTTTTCTGGGTCTCAATGGCTTGGATTTGAGCATCGGTGAGTTCTAAGAGACGGAGTTTTTCGCGAGCTGCCTTGAGGAGACTTCGGTGCATTTTTTTTGTAGTTGGGTTGCCTGATTGCTTGCTAGTTTTGACGGCTTGAATGAGTTCTTGCTGGGCTACGTAGAGCTCAGGACTGTAGATCTGGGC
>CAKZMG010000149.1 GCA_937128235.1 uncultured Verrucomicrobiales bacterium | reverse complement strand
TACGCCTACATGCAAGCCATCGGCATGGTGAACGACCACACCACAGACTGTGATTGCTATAAAAAATGTTACTAAATATTAGACAATATTGAGTGCTGAGAGCCATCTCAGCTTTTAATCCTCAAACCGTCCCAACTCCAAAAACCTCCCAATCCCCGCCATTCATCCCACTCAAACTAACAAAAACTTACCCCTAAAGAGCCAAAAAAACGTCTATTCCCTTGCTAAGAAATTCTAACTTGGCACGTTATATACACCATGTTTGCTTCACTCATTTTCTGTCTTGTTTGCCTATCCAGCCTATTTATCTCAGCTCAAGATCCTTTTGATAACGGTCATTCTTCGCAAGACAAACTCCCCAAAGAAAACGGATTCGTCATCACCAATCAAACTTACAAACAAGGTTTCTCAGCATACATTGGAACCGCAAGACCCAAGTTCATCACCAGCGATAGCCTCCTCATGGCTTATTGTGACTTACTCGAACGCTCCATAGCAGATGAACATCTAGTCACGCTCACTAAGCACCGAGAACTTATCACGAAGCTCATAGAGAAGCTCCCCAAGAATAAAAATGATCCTGCCTCCGCCACAACCCGCCTCCTCATAGGCACTGCGCACCGCATTCTGTTTGGTAAAATGTTTGGTAAAATTTCTCCCTTATTTACCGAAGAAGAACAAAAAATCATCGAACAAGAAGCCAAGCGCGTAGAAACCTCCACTGGAAATGCAGCCCCGAGTTGGTGGATCAAAGACAAATACATTCCTTACTCCCGCTTCACTGTCCCCTCACCATGGGATAAAAACCCTATCCTCAAGCAATACTACCGCTACACCCAATGGATGATGAGCATGCCATTTGATTTCGAGAACGAGCACCATGAGAAAACGTCAGTCGTGCTTAAGAAAGTTATCCAAGATGCTTTCATTTCCCGTCTAAGTGAGGTCGATACAGGACTTTTTAATTCCATCGCAAAGAAAAATCATCTTTCAGAAGTGGAGGCACTCATTCACTACCCTACAACACCTGATAAATTTTTGCTCAACAAAGTTTTAGAAACTGAGCAGTCATTTACCTCCCTAACCAAGACTCTAGGGGTAAGTTTTGGTAATAAACTGCATCAACAAAACCCTCGTTACCAAACCGCAGTCACAGAGCTAAAAAATGCGAATCAACCACTCTTCAATGCCCTGTGCGCGCTCAACCTCCCCATCGACAAACGCGCACCCAAGCTCTTCTCAACAAAAGCATGGCAACGCAAACAACTCAACACCACCCTAGGAGCTTGGGCTGAATACAGACACGCCATAGGCATCACCCAGACCACTTCCGCCTACTGGCTATCCGCCTCCATAGAACCCGTAGGTTTTATCGAGCCGGTGCCAGAGTTTTTCCAAGCACTCGGACTTGTTACAGAAGAGCTAGCAAGAACATCTCTCGAAACCCAAAAATCCAAGCGCTACAACAGAGAATTTCTATTTGCGCTGACAATCGAAGATGCCATCGCCCATCTAGAAAAAGACGGCTTTGGAGCTTGGATTCCTGACCAATTTGAATTTCTGCGGAACCAAGTGAATGAAACTGAAGATGACTTTTTCAACCTCGGAAAACCAGCAGAACGTAAACTACTAGCTCAGAGACTAGGTAAAGTAATGCAAAACTACTGGAATGGTGAAACCGAAGCATTTAACACGCTTTACACAAAACACGGCAAACAACTACCAGAAGACACCATCACACCCAGTCTTCAAGAACTCGCCATCCTCTGCTACCGCCTAGAAGCCATGAGCCGCAAGCAGCTCGCCAGAAAGCCATGGACTAAAACCGAAGAAGCATTCATTCAAGATTACGGAGCCAAGCTAGGCAGCATCATGCACTACTTTGGTAACAGCTACAAAACACCACGCGATGACGCTCCTTCCATCATCCAAATCGCCCATCTCGGCTCACCTGCAGCAGAACAAATCCTTCTCTGCGGCAACGCCCGCCCCAGACAGCTACTTATCCACTACCCAGACCACACCGGAAAACTCATCCTCTGCCAAGGAGCTGTCTATGGATACCGAGAAATCATATCTGATAAGCCCATCACTGACAAAGCCTGGAGAAAATCTTGCACACATTCAAAGTCACCAACATGGCTCACCCCCATTACCAATAACTAACTCATACAACACACAAAAAACTACAAATCCGCTAAAAGCGGAATGCACTATCCACACTCATAGTGAAGCAGCACCAAGAAAACGTAGCTATAGAACCCTAACCCAAAAAGCCTAAAACGGCTTCATCAAGCCGAGGTAAGCCGCTGCTGCACCAAGTCCGATCATCACGATCCAAGCGGTGGAACCTTTTAGAACGCCACGCTTGGCAAGAACGATAGAAGCCCCGAAGACTAACCATATAATCATTTTAGCTACTAACCAACCCGACATCAGATCAAACCCCAATCTAACCTGTAATCCAAATCCTCCAAGTAAGATCAAAAACAAGCCCACTCCATGCCCAATCACTGCACATTTATTGTACTTGGTAAAAATTGACCCTAGAGAAAGCATCAGAGTAAAGATACCTACGAAATGAATGAGTTTATATATGCTTATTGCGTCCATGATTTTAGTTTGAAATGATTATTTTCTGCACTTGTTGATGAGGTCATCGAGATAGTGCGTGATGTCGATGAG
>CAKZMG010000148.1 GCA_937128235.1 uncultured Verrucomicrobiales bacterium | reverse complement strand
AACCTAAGAGGAAGTAAGTCTGACACATTGAAACCGTCGAGCTACACTGCAAAGCTAAACCACGAAGTCAAACCGCATAACTCAAAGGCAAAACCGTATGGCAGGTGGTGTGGGGGGGACGGTTAGAATCCCTCACCTATACGATTCGCTGAGGATTGTTTGGGGATTGCATTAGCAATTAACTGTAACTTATTTGTGAAACGTCTCTTCTCTTTATTACATGTTGCAACATGAGGCACTATCTCTTGTAAATACTGAATCAAATTAATAACTTCAACTGTGATTTTTTTATGCAGCTTAGATATTCGAGTATTACAATCTAAGATTAATAATACAGTAGACATATCCTGTTCGTCAAATGGCTCTCCCAATGCTCCCTCACGAGCAAATTTATCAATAACGGGAAAATAGTAGGCAAATCCAATTTCACCCATATGAATATAGTCACCAGAATAATATGAGGGATTCTCACAGAATATAGAAAACGCTTCATTAATAACGCATCCACCAATATTCTTCCATGCATATTCTCCATCAAGACAGGGACTAAATTCTGACTCCTTTGGTATAGCCCATTTACTACGATCTAGGTGTGAATGTATCATTTTTGAGCGAACGTTTGAGTGCATCCACATGCTACCTGATGCGAATCTCCACTACATATTAAGACTATCTAACTACATGTCAACTTCTTGAAGTCGCCGCTGGTAGCATGTTGATGATGCCACGGCTTGTTCTGCCGAGTAAATTAGTTAGTATTCTCCATTGTATTCAATATAGTCCACTTCATTTAGAAGAGTTATATGACTAGGAAACGATACGTCTGGATCAACGAGATTCTCTAATAATTCTAAGGCATCCTCAGCTCTCGGCTTATCAAATACATCTGCATTCAAATAGCCACTTATCAAACCTTCGCCAGCCTCGCCGTCAAATTTAAGACTTAAGTATCCAAACGGAGGTTGAACAAATACACAAACACAGATCTCCTCCTCAGACTGTTCCTTGGACTGATCGTAAAACCGTAAAGCTACTCCATCGCTGCTTCGATAAACATCTACATCGCATTTGAAACCATTGGATTTGAAGAGCATCTATATTTAGCAGAACAGTATTAAATCACTCTTCCCGATGCGATATCACATCTTGGCTTTTCAGCTGGTATCAAAAGAGTGGTTTTCTTTTCTTTACTTATACTGCAATGGATGGACGGTGGTGTAAATTCAAAAAATGACTTATTTGTTTGTTTTGTATGTGTTTTATGAGACTTATGTGTCAGATAGGTCTTATCTTTAGCGTTTCATTGTGGTGGAAATGTCTGCATGCTAGATGATCAATGATCAATGATCAATGTTAAGGGGGTGATGGGCAGAGACAGGATGTCTCTGGTACGTTGGCTTGGGTTTACGACCGAGACGGTCGTGCTACTGGGGTGTTTGGGTTGATGGATAAGCTACATATTGGAGATAAAAAAAGCTCACTTGGTTTCAACCAAGTGAGCTTAGAGGTAAGTTTTTAGTTCGACTAAAATTATGCAGTTGGTGCTTCTTCTGTTTTAGGAGCTTCCTTTTTCTTGGTGCTCTTGATGTAGAGCTCGCGGAGTTGCTTGAAGTCAACTTCTGCTGGTGAGGCGGACATGAGGTCTGAGCCACGGTTGTTCTTAGGGAAGGCGATGACTTCGCGGATGGAGTCTGTGCCGCAGACGAGCATGGCGATGCGGTCTAGGCCGAGAGCGAGTCCGCCGTGTGGTGGTGCTCCGAAGCTGAAGGCATCGAGAATGTGTCCGAACATGGTTTTCTTTTCTTCTTCTGTGACTCCGAGTGCAGTGAACATGGCGTCTTGGAGATCTGCTTCGTGGATACGGATAGATCCGCCACCTAGCTCGTAGCCATTGAGGACTACGTCGTATGCTTGTGCGCGGAGACCTTTATAGTCACCAGCTTTTAGCTTGGCTTCATCTTCTGGGATAGGGCGGGTGAATGGGTGGTGGACTGCGTGCCAGCGAGCGTCTTCTTCATTGTAGGCGAGGAGTGGGAACTCGGTGACCCAGAGGAAATTTAGCTCGGTGTTGCCTTCTAAGAGGTTCTGAAATTCTGCACACATGAGGCGGACGCGGCCTAGGACATCGCACACGGTGTCCCAGTCGCCAGCTCCGAAGAGGACGAGGTCGCCTTCTTCGATGTTCATGGCTTCTTTGAGTGCTTGGAGTTCTGCATCACCCATGAATTTAGTGATTGGTGAGCGCCAGTCTGCTGGCTCTGGTCCGCGTGCTTGGATGTAGGCGAGTCCACGTGCTCCGGCTTCTTTGGCGGCTTTTTCCATCTTGTCTATCTGGCCGACTGAGGCTGTGGAGAATCCTTTTGCGTTGATTGCTTTTACGCAACCACCTGCTTTGAGTGCGCCTGAGAATACTTTGAACTCAGAGTTCGCGAAGACTTCATCCAGGTCAGTGAGGTGGAGTCCGAAACGGCGGTCTGGCTTGTCAGATCCGTAGGTGTTGAGCGCTTCGTTGTAGGTGATGCGGTCGAAGGTGGCTGGTGCGTCTGCGTTGATAGATTCTTTGAAAACGCGACCTAACAGTTTCTCAACGAGGCCGATGATGTCGTCTTCATTTACAAATGATGCCTCGATATCAATCTGGGTGAACTCAGGCTGGCGATCAGCGCGGAGGTCTTCATCACGGAAACAGCGTGCGATCTGGAAATACTTTTCAATACCGCCACACATGAGCAGCTGCTTGTATTGCTGTGGTGCCTGTGGGAGTGCGTAGAAATTTCCCGGATGCATACGAGATGGCACTAGGAAGTCACGCGCGCCTTCTGGGGTGGACTTAGAGAGGATGGGAGTTTCGATTTCTAGGAAGCCGTCTTCATCTAGCACGTCACGGGTGGTTTTGGTGATGCGGTGGCGGAGTTTCATGTTGCGCGCCATGGCTGGGCGGCGGAGATCTAGGAATCGGTATTTGAGACGCATGTCCTCGTTGTTGATGTCCTTATCGAGCTGGAAGGGGAGGACTTCAGATTTATTTACGATGGTAAGTTCTGCTGCTGAAACCTCGATAGAACCTGTTGCTATCTCTGTGTTGATGGTAGATTTGCCTTCCACTTCAGGGCGTTCTTCGACCACTCCAGTGATCTGGATCACGTCTTCGTGGCGTAGCGTTTTAGCTAGCTCTGCAACTTGTGCATTGGTCTCTGGACGGAACACACATTGGGTGAGGCCCTCGCGGTCACGGAGGTCGATAAATGCTACGCCACCGTGGTCTCGGTTAGAATTCACCCATCCGATAAGGGTGACGGTTTTGCCGATGTCTGAGTGGTGGAGTTCGTTGCAGTGGTGTGTTCTCATGATGATTATATTGTTGAAAGTGTGCGTGATTAGCTAACGCGGTGGTGGGTGTCTTAGAAAACTGGACAAATGTCGAGTCTAAGGTTGAGAAAATGGTGACATTAGCGGAAGATTATTTTCGCTGGCTTTTGCGCACTTTGCGGGAGACTTGGGTGGCGAGGATGCGCTGGTAGTTTTTTTCTTTGGCGATGAAGAGGGGGTAGAGGTGCTCTTGGATCCAGTCGAAGCCTGCTTGGAGACCATTTTCTGAGTAAACTCTGCCTATTTCTGCTTCTACAGAGGTGGGGTTGCCTTTGCTTTTGAGGAAATGATTAGAGGTGAAGCGGGTGAACATTTCTCCATCCATTTCGCCTTTTTCGCGGAGTATCCATTCGCGGACGTAGAGGGCGAGGACGGCATCGCCTACCCAAGCTTCTTCGCGTTCTTGGGTGAGTGCGGGGTCTTTTTTCTTTGGAGCTGCCATGTGTGGGGCTACCTTTAGCGTCTCATACGTTTTCGTAAAGCAGTTTCCGACACGCCATCCCAATATCCGCTCTCAAGCTCCAGAAAAACGGAGGTATAAGGCAGGCTGGTGGTGGTCTTAATGACTAGAATACGGTAGTTTTTGCGGGCATCGGTGATGAGTAGGTTGAGCGCGTTATTGGTGAGTGTGAGGGTCTCTCGCTCGTTGAGGACTTGTTTGAGCTTCGTTCGGTAGTCGTTTATGCCTGGGGTATCATGCTCGGTGACGGCCTGGGCTTCTCTGATGAGGTGAATGCGTGGGCGAACGTGGCTGTGAGAATCTATAGACTGGATGACTCCATCGAGTGCTTCCGTGGTGCTGACTGGCGTGGTGATGGTGGTGACACCGCTTCTGGAGAGGGCGGGGAAGGATGGCTCGGCTACGATAATCCAGTTAAATGACCCAAGCTTCTGAACTTCTTGATCCACTGTTTTGAGCCACGCTGGGGCGGGGGCGGGTGAGTTGGATTGTACACAGGATGCGAGGAGGGGAAATAGGGCTAACAATATGATGATGAGCGGGCTTTTCATGATACGTTGCATTTCTTGGTGATCTAATGTGGCTAATATTGTCTAATGTAGGTGGTCTTTGCAGCCTTTGCACTCTGGCCAGGCGGTAGTTTCATCTGTGTAATATTCCTTTTTCCAGATTGGGACGCTGAGCTTGATTTCATCGATAACATAGCGACATGCCTGAAACGCAGCATCACGATGAGCGGCTGAGACTCCTACATAGACAGCCATTTCTCCTATGGCTAAATGACCTACACGATGATGGCATCTGAGGTCTTGGATGTCAAAGCGTTCTGTTGCCGCTTCGAGAATGCGGTTGCCTTCTTTGTGAGCGAGCTCTGGGTAGCATGAGTATTCTAGTGAAGAGACGGACTTGCCATCATGGTGATCCCTGACCCAGCCTTCGAAGCTACAGTATCCGCCACAGTGAGGTGAATAGAGCTGCTGACGGAGCTCGCGTAGTGTTGCGGGGTCTATGGGTGAGTCGCTAATCTGAAAGCGCATGTTGTTCTTGAAATGAAAAATTATTTTCTCGGAATGATAAGACGTTTGCCGATGGAGATAGAATTTCCCTTGAGTCCGTTTGCTTTCTGGATAGAGGAGACTGATGCACCATATTTACGAGATAATCCGTAGAGTGTGTCTCCCTTGCGGACGGTGTGCGAGATAGGTGGCTTGGTCTTGGGTGTGATCTTTCGAGCGGTAGATTTTCTAGCGGGTTTGTAGGTAGATTTTGATCTTGATGGGGTGTAAGTCTTTTTAGGGACAGAGGTAGGAGAGGGGGTGCTTTTTCTGGCTGTGCTGGTATTCTTGCGAGAGCTGGACCCAGTAGAGCTTGAAGTATTGCTTTTAGGTTTCTTAGAAGTAGATCTTCCCCAGACAAATTTTCTCTTTGGTGACTTGTCGGCCCAGCTTTCTACGTAGTTTCCATTTGAGTCAAATGGACCGTGGCTTTGCTGGTAACCGCCAGTGCGCTGGACTTCTATGGTTCTGCCGCTAGATCCACAGTTGGTTAAGCCTAGGATAAATAGAGCGATGGGGAATGACTTGGTGATGTGCATAATGATAGTTTTAGTACGTGAATTCATAGGAGACGTTAAAAATTAACATGTATTAAGTAATATGGCGAATGTTAAATTCGAGATTTGGTAAAAAACAATAAAAAAGCATGATTGTTAAGTATTGTTAACTAGCTAGTTGTTGAGTATTTCCGAAAAATTACACATAAATCGCAATGATGGATTGACAAGCGGGCAAAATTCCCTAGTTTCTCCGCCCCGAGCCACGTTCAAAGTGAACTTGGTTCTCTAGGGAAAACACTAACAGGATTTCATCATGAGTAAAAGAACTTACCAACCATCTAAGCGCGTTCGTAAACGCCAACACGGATTCCGTGCACGCATGGCTACTAAAGCTGGACGCGATTGCCTACGTCGTCGTCGTCAAAAAGGACGCAAGCGTCTCCTACCTAAGGGTGCAGAGATTCACTACAAGCGTCACGTTAAGCAGCATACTTAAGCCTCTTTTCGCAACTTTTTGATCTCAGAGTGAGGATAGAAATGTCTTTACTCTGAGATTATATTCTTAACGGCTGGTCTTTTAAATATTGGCAAGTCATGTGATAAATTACGCCCTATGCGGCTTCCTAGAAAGTTCTCAATGACACAGCGGGCAGAGTTTGCTCGTTCTAGAGAACATGGAAAGTCCCGTCCGGGGCGTTATTTGGTTCTAAGTGTTCTGCATCAGCCAGATTTAGATCATTTCAAGACAGGGTTTATCACCACGAAGAAAGTAGGAAAAGCTCATCAACGGAATTTACTACGCAGAAGATTCCGAGCGATTATTCAAAACCATGGTGAGAGGATAGAACCTCATTATTACATTGTGACTATCGCTAGATGGAGAGCTAAAGATGCCAGCTATCAGGAACTAGAACGTGACTGGCTGAAGCAAGCTGCAAAACTAGGAATTATCAAACCCGAAGAACGCGATTAGCTGATTAGCTTATGAATCCAATCAATTTTCCAAAGTGGTTCATTAAGAAGATGATCGTGCTCTATCAGAAGCTGATAAATCCTATTCTACATTTTATCGGTGGTCCCTACGCAGGATGTAGGTTCACACCATCATGCTCTAACTATTGCTTACAGGCAGTGGAGACACACGGGGCGATCAGAGGGGTGCTTTATGGAATGTGGCGGATCTGCCGTTGCCATCCATGGGGTGGAAGTGGGGAAGACCCAGTTCCGTCTAAGAAGAACTCTAAGAATTAATTCATTTTTCACAAACTAACTTATCATCATACTATGGACCGTAAAGGCTGGATAATACTCATCATTTGTAGCATCTTATTGGTGCTGAACTATCAATTTCTGAAAAGTAATCAGGAAAAAGTAGATGGAGGTAATAAAGACACTACTGAGAAAACTGTAGATGACTCGACTAAGGGCTCAGAGAGTGCTGATGATGTTGCTTCAGAGCCTAATGGTGAAACACCTTCTGCTAATGGTGAAAATGAAGGTGCAGGGGCTGATACGGCGACTGTAAAAGCGGATAACCCGTATGAGCTTTTTGCGATCACAGATGGTGAGAAGGTGATTAAATACACATTTTCTAACATCGGTGGAGGAATCAAATCTGCGGAGATGCTGCAGGAAAAGAATGTTTTCAAGGATGGTAATGTAACCATCAATGAGCAAGGTAAGAATGTGATTGGTGCCTTAGCTAGGGGGTATAAGGGTATTGAGAAAACCTATTATGAGCGTATTGATCAGACAGGTAATTCTGTAGTTTATCAGGGTCAGCTCGAAGATGGTGTGACGGTTACTAAAACTTGGACACTTGAAGAAGGGACTGCCGATAAGGCTCCTATGCTCAAGCTGGTGATTTCTTTTAAAACGAAGGAAGGCAAAACATTCGACCTAAGCGATTATTCAATCACGACCGGAACAGCCGCTCCGGTTTTCAAGAAAGAGCAGGTGAATTTAGCGGGTTGGTTCTATTATGAAGATGGAGACTATGAGGAAGAAGGACATAGTAATTTCACTGGAGGTATGTTTTCTGATGCGAAGGATGTAGACAATATCAAGACGGAAAACCTTGAGTATTTCGGAGTGAATAGCCAGTTTTTTGGTACAGCTATATTCCCACTAGCGGATGCTAAGAGTAATAGCTTGTGGGCTACAGGTAAGGAAATAATGATCAATGATGGTGAAGAAAGCGGTAAGCGTTGGATTTTCCAGATGGGATTAGATTTGCCTGAAAAGACAGTTCGTAGCGGTGAGGTATCCTATGTTAGTTATGATGTGTTTGTAGGTGCTAAGCAGAATAGACAAATGGCTAATCTCAGTGAGAATAGCGATGACATCATGAACTTTAGCATGTTTTCTGCCTTCGCTTGGATTTCTGATAAGATGAACAAAGCGCTCAACGGAATCCATAATTGGTTCCCAGAGAGTGCTGCTTGGAGCTGGGGATTGGCGATTGTTCTACTTACTATTTTCATCCGTATCATCATCTGGCCACTGCATAATAAATCCACGCGCACGATGAAGCGCATGAGCAAGCTGCAGCCTATCATGAAGGAACTGCGCGAGAAGCATAAGGATAATCCGCAGAAGCTGAATCAAGAGACCATGAAGCTCTACCGTGAGTATGGAGTAAACCCAATGGGCGGTTGTCTGCCGATGTTGGTGCAGATTCCTATCTTCTTCGGTGTTTTCAATATGATCAATGCCGCTGTCGAGCTGAGAGGCCAGCCATTCTTGTGGGTGGATGACCTTTCTCAGCCTGATCACCTTACTGATGTCTTCGGTCTTCCACTAAATTTACTCCCTATCCTCATGGCGGTGACGATGGTCATCCAGATGCGCATGACGCCTCAGACTGGAGATAAGCTTCAGCGTAGAATCTTCATGCTGATGCCGTTGATGTTCTTTGTTTTCTGTTATAATTACGCATCTGCGCTCGCTCTCTACTGGACCACGCAGAACATTGTATCTATCGGGCAGACGTGGCTCACTCAGCGTATGCCTGAGCCTGAGCTAGCTAAAAAGCCAGCTAAGGGAACTACCACTGTGGTGGATGACGGCAAGCCTCGTAAGAAGGGATTCATGGAGCGTCTTGCAGAGAAGATGGAGGAAGCTCAGAACCAGCGTGATGCAGCTGCTGGTAAGGCACCGCCTAAGGAGAAGAAAATCCCTGGTCAGCCAGCCGCTAAAAAAGCGAAGAAACGCACTCCTAAAACAGGAGGTTAAACCATTTATCTAATGAGCAATACAGAAGAAAGAGATCTCGGCTCTCAGCCGCTTGATGCCATCCTGAATGGTTGGCAGCTAGACAATCACGACGTGGTGGAAGCATCACCTCAACAGCTCACTCACAAGCAGCTAGTCCGTGCTAGAAATGGCAGAAGGCTTACTCTGAAGATGATGATAAAGGTTGCCAGAACCGTAAATTTCGCCGTGTGGGGGAGACTGGATAATGAAGAGCGCGAGCAGTTTATCGAGTACTTCCCCAAGCATCTTTTCAATTACTCGAAAGGCTGGGATGCTGATCAAGCAGACCCGAATACTGCGCTTTATGGTGTGATCGAGGGAAGAAAGCTCCGCGCTGATTTCCGTGAAGAATTAGGTCTCTAAGTAATAAAGTAGATGCGTAAGTCAATCAAAACCAGTTGATTCTGTTAGAGGTAAATAAAAAAGGGAGTTGACTAAAGAAAATTGTAACTTACAAGCTTTGCAAAACATACTATAGATAATCATATTTCGCACTAGATCACAGAATGTTTCCACGAGTTGACAGAAAAGAATTTAAATTTATTATCCCTTTAGAGCTGAGAGATCAAGTCATCAAACAGGTGGAGCTATATACTGGATTCGATGAAGCTGCTGGAGGCTGCTCCCACTATCCTATTATTAGCCAGTATTATGATAATCCTAATAGAGACAGCTATTGGGAAAAGCAGCGCAGTCAGAAGAGTAGGAGAAAATTGCGTGTTCGAGTTTACGGTTCTCACGCAGGAACGATTCCGCCTACTACCTTTATCGAGGTGAAGCACAAACACTATGGACGCGGTGTAAAGCGCCGCCTTCAGCTGCCTATGGCAGAAGCTATTGAGCTGGTAGAAAATGCTAAGTCCACTACCAATATCAATGAGATGTCACGGAGTAATCGCATGGTGACTAATGAGATCATTAATCTGATTAAACTGAGAGAGTTTAAATTTCTCTGCACAATGCGCTACGATAGGCAGGCATTCGTGGGTGGGGCAGATGCACCAGACTTGCGGATCACATTTGATACTGGAGTCGCTTGCAGATTTGACCATTTAGACTTACAGGCTGATGATAAGCGATTCGATCACTATATTTTACCAAATGATCAATGCGTGATGGAGGTAAAAACCAACACGGTCATCCCTTATTGGCTCAGGCAGTTAGTCGGTGAGAAATCGATGGTGAATCAAAGCTTTAGTAAATTTTGTACTGCATTAGAGAGGCATGATCCTGTGATATCAGGGATGCTTCGTGGTAAAACAGCATAAGAATGAAGAAAATAATCCTCCTAAATCTAACACACACAAATTAAACAATATTAACTATGGCTACTTTTTTTGACAACCTCTTCACAGGGAATCCTTCGAACCCAAATCCTATCGAAATCATTGTAGCAGTGGCTGCCAGTCTCGTGCTCAACCTGATAGTAGCGGCACTTTATAAGAAAACTTATAGAGGTAAAAACTACTCACAGGATTATGTTCACACACTCGTCATCATCGGAACGGTAGTAACGATCATTATTCTAATAGTGAAGGGAGAAGGAGGAGGTCAGATAGCGTTCGGTATGTTCGCTGCTTTCTCGATTATCCGATTCCGCAAGAATCTCACGCAGGCTCGCGATCTAGGATTTATCTTTATATCCATGGCTACTGGACTTTCAGTAGGAGCTCTCCCGCTTGATAGATTATGGCTTGTGGCCGTAGTTTTAGGTATAGTAATGGCAATTGTTTACTTGATGTCAGTAGGGGATCTATTTGCCCCCAAGCGACTTAGTCATAAGCTACGTGTTAGGGTGACGAATGATATTGATTTTGAAGTAGGTTTTCAAGATGTCTTTGATCAATACACTGAGGATGTAGATCTAACGAGTGTGGAGTCATCACAAGCAGGTATGATGACGGAGCTTCTCTATGCGATTACTCTTAAAGAGGATACTCGTATTATTGATTTCATGGAGCAGATGCAGGTGGCGTCAGGTAATAACCACGTAATCCTCACCGCGATGCGTGGTAATGACCTTGGAGTTTAGCTATTTAACATTCAATAAAATCCTATGATGAAGAAACAAGTAATCGTTCTATCACTCGTAAATTCAATTTTATTAGCATCGGTGCAGGCTGGTCCTAGCCAAATGGTAAAGGAGAAGTCTGATTCAAATGCTGGTGACTTCTGTAAGACTCTGGAAGAATTTGGTAATATTTATAAAGATAAGGATAATCCATATATTCAGGAAGTAAGCGTCTTCGGGCGTATCCACGCTCAGTATGCGTATGTGGATGGTAGTGATGTTGATGGCAATGATTTTAACTACGATTTTGAAGAGATCCGCAGATTCAGAGCTGGGCTGAAAATAAAATTTCTCAATGACTTTCAAATCAAAGGAAGTGTGAATCTGGAAGACGATAGAAAACCACAAGGCCAGTCACGAAAGTTCGGATATGAAGATTTTGATAAATTCACATTGTCTTATAAAATGAGTGATGTTCTGGGGCTGGATAAACTCAGTATCACCTATGGCCGACATATTATCAGGGTAGGGCAAGAAGCGCATACATCGTCCAGAGAGATCAAAACCGTTGAGCGTGCAGCTATTACAGGTAAGGTTTACGGAGGTAGATACACGGGTGTTTCTCTCACGGGAACCCGTGGAGAGGTAGAGGGAACGTTAGGTTTTTATAGCCTAGATGATAGTGACTTTATCGGTAACTGGGATGCAGGAAATGCCATCTACATGAGCACGGAGTTTGAGGCATTTGGAGGAGATCTTATTCTAGATTTATTCTATAATTTAGACCAGGGTTCAACTGATGATGAGATCGGGGTAGGCTACGAGTGGGCTGCATCAGCGGGATGGAGCGGAGAAATTTACGACTGGGATCTAGCGGTCAACTTTATTGTAGGTGATAACGGAGCTGACTCAAAGGGGGAAAGAGAAGGAGCATTTTATGGGTTTATCGTCATGCCATCTAAGGATATTATCAAAGATAAGCTAGAATTTGTTACCCGGTATCAATTCCAGGGCTCGACAGAGAACCAGGGAATACGTCTTGGCTCACGCTACATTAGGCGCTCGGAGCAAGGAGGGACAGATCTCGATGGCGGGCGTGGTAAAGCTCATCATAGTCTTTATACTGGCTTAAATTATTTCCTCTGTGATCAGCAATGTAAGCTCATGGCGGGAGTGGAATATGAGACTCTCGATGCTGTTGAAGGCGATGCTGATGCCACGACGCTCTGGATGGCATTCAGAACGTATTTTTAATTAGTGCAAGAGGGATGTCTATAGAAGATCCCTGATCACCTTACTCCGCATTTTTTAGGACTATAAACTCATTCTAACGGTTCAAATGGTAAAATAAGCGCTGTTTAAAACGGGAGGCTAGTGAAGTTTGTATTCCTTTCTCATCATAGAATAGTCCTCTCTTCATCTGGGCTCTTGTTAGATTTTACCTTGCGCATTCTATGATTTAAATGCAATTTAATACTGTTCTTACCGTTACAAGGTAAGAAAATTTCAGAAAGCATGAATTTTTTCCGCAACATAGCGTCCAATGTATTGAGAGGAGCATCGAACCCAGAGTCAAGCGAGGCTGGTGGAGATGGCTCCTCAGAAGCTGAAGTAGATGATGCAGACCTGGTGAAGCAAGCCCAAGCAGGGGATCACACCGCGTATGATGCTCTCGTCACGAAGCACAGAGGAAAGGTATATGCGATGATAATGAATATGGTAAAAAACGATGCAGATGCATGGGATCTAGCGCAGGATTCCTTCATCAAGGCATGGCGAGCACTACCCAAGTTCGAGAATAGATCAAAATTTTCGACCTGGTTATTTCGCATTTCCCACAATGTGGTGTATGATTGGATGAGGAAGAAGAAAATCCGATCAGAAGGCGAGCTAGATGACGAGCTGCTAGATGCCAATCGCATTGATATGTCTGCGGCAACGGCACCCAAGCAGAGCGTGAGACCAGATGAAGCAATGGTTGGAAATGAGCTGAAGCAAAAGATAGATAACGCTCTAAATAAACTTTCCCCCGAACATAAGGAAACCATCGTGCTCCGTGAGGTGCAAGGGATGGACTACAAAGAGATAGCAGAAATCATGGAGTGCTCACTGGGCACTGTGATGAGCCGCCTCTTTTATGCTAGAAAGAAACTACAAACATTATTAAAACCATGAATAGACCCGATGAGAAAACACTATGTAGCTGGCTGGATGGCGAGCTAGAAGGCGAGGAACTACGTCAGGTAGAAACTTGGGCGGAAGCCAATGCTGCTGAACTCGATGCCGAGTTTAAATGTGAAATAGGCTGGGATGCGCTGAATGATGGTGCGCTTGCGAGCTTATCAGATTCAATAGAGCCTCCTTACCCAGAATTTTTTAATAGCAAGATTCAGCAAGCTATTTCCGATGAGACTGAACTTGAAAATGTGGTGGTTCCGTCATCATCATCATCATCATTTTGGCAGAAATTACGTCTTATGCTAGCGCCAGCTGCCGTGGCGGCATTGGTAGCATTTTATGCAGGTACGCAGATGCAAAGTTCTTCTAGTTCTTCCGATATGGCAGCAGACCAGAATAGTATCTATGTGCCACACAGCGGTATCGTAGCTGCGGTGTCAGAATCAAGTGGAGCCACTGAGATCGTCTTGGATGGTCTGACTCCTATCTCAGATGAGCTAGACATAGCAGCTGGTGAGACTTCTCCTGGGGATTCGCCAATGATGGCAAATGCTGACGATGAGGAGAGTACCTACATCTTTTTCTAAACTCCCACTCAACTATGAAACAATCATTTCAGATTCTCCCGATCATTCTTTTGACCTTGCTAAGCAACGTAAGCTCGCTTTCAGCGCAGGCTAAAGACACTGGCACGGACTCTGTCGGTGAGCTTAAAGTCAGTCTGATTTTTGGAACTAATGGTGATGCGGATCAGGCAGGAAAAGACCTCAAACAGCCGAGTAAAGAGCAGCTCGAAGCACTTAATAAACTGAAAACGATTAAGTTTGCGCACTACAAAATGCTGGGAGAAGATCAGCAGCCTATCCTCCGTAGCTATGAGAACTGGGCAAACCCGATGAAAAGCTCGAAGGAAATTTTACTCAGTTTCCAGCCCAGAGGTAAGCCCGTGGGTGATCATCTCAAAATGGATTTGGAATTCTGGCAGAGTCATAAGAAAATAATGAAGAGTGGAGCCACTCTTAAAAAAGGTAAGCCACTGTTCATTCAGGGACCAGCCTGGAGAGGTGGGAAGATCATCATCGCCGTTGAACTGATGTCGCTCACGAATGAAAAGCCAGCTGAGGCTGAGAAAAAATAAACTTTTGAGCAAGGTGTTTTTAAAACCTACGCAGTTCAGTGTCGCTGAGAAATAAGTCGCTCTTCTCCGGGTAATCTAAGGTGTAGTGAATGCCTCTAGATTCTTTTCTACGTGTAGCGCAGTCAACGATGAGCATGCCTGTTGCAACGAGGTTACGCAGCTCAAGAATGTCTGAGGTGACGGTGTGTCCCCAGTAAAATTCTCTTACTTCTTTGCGGAGATTTCTGAGTCTTCTCGATGCGCGTTGCAGACGGTTATCCGTCCTGACAATGGAAACATAATCCCACATTAGTCTGCGGATTTCATCCCAGTTATGTGAGATGAGGACTTGCTCATCTGGAGCAGTTGCGTCTCCATATTCCCAATCAGGAATCACCATAGGGGTAAGGTTTTCTTTTTTGTG
>CAKZMG010000147.1 GCA_937128235.1 uncultured Verrucomicrobiales bacterium | reverse complement strand
ACAGGACACATCGGATTCAATGAGCCGGGATCACCTAAGGACTCTCTAACAAGAGCCATCGAGCTAAACGAAATCACTCGTGAAGACGCAGCTCCAGCCTTCGGTGGAATTGAAAATGTCCCCACTGCCGCCATCACCATGGGCTGCGGCACTATCCTCGCCGCCAAACGCATCGTCCTCATGGCATGGGGAGAAGGCAAAGCTGCCATCGTCAATGAAGCCGTAACAGGCACAGTGAACGACATCGTATCCGCCTCCTACCTCCAAGAGCACCCAAATGCAGCCTTCTACATCGATAAAGAAGCTGCGGCTATTTTAGAATAAAGTTTGATGTTTAAATCATTCAAAAATAATATCAACGAACTCCTTGAAAAAACTGGTGCCATCACTCAAGATGGTGCCTCTTACTTCAAAGGATTACTTGGACAAATCAATCTCTTCTCATCTCCAGATGCTCTCATCTTTGAGAACCAACTCAGCGATGAAACTCATTACCTTCTCGTCCCTGATAGAGACACCGAATCAGGATATAGTCTCTTCACAAAGAGAGTGCTGCCAGAAGGCTACAGCTCAGACAACGACCTCCCAAAACGCCGCATTTTCCAACTCCCACACGAAGCAGCCATTGAGTCCTTAGAGCAGCTCATACAGCAGGAACTCCAATCTAAAAAGCTCAGCACCTTAGACTCTTCATCCCCTATAGCAGAACGGCTCGATGTCATTGCGCAAGAGATAGATGACAAATCTAACCAAATCACCAACGGTCTTCTCATCATCGGAGGCGTTGTTGCCATCGCTAACCCTCTCCTCGGTGTAGGAATCGCAGTCAAAGCCCTCATTCCATCATTAGGTTCTAAAGCTACTTCCAGCGGACTAGATCATATCTCAGGTATCCTTAAAAATAAAAGCAAAGCATCAGCACAAAAAGAAGCCGATAAAGCAGCAAAAAAGGAAGTTGAATCGCTTAAGAGCTCTACCCCAGAGATCAAGATCAATCCAGCCTTAGAACTCCTCCATCAATCTCTCCACACCAATGATCCAGAACATGATCCTCTCATAGAGAGCCTAGACTTATGGAGTGATCTATCTGAGAGTCGCCATCTACTCATCGCCTCAGAAGCCATCAATACTATCTACGCAGATCGTCTCAAAAACAACTCTTCCCCGTATCTTCACCCTAACGATATAGCTTGGCTAGAGAGTCTCTAGTTTTTCTTAGCAGGGAAGATCAAAACCCATGCTGCGGTTAAAAATCCTGTCCATTCTGAGAAATTCTGTTCATTCTGTCTAAGGATGCAGAACATCAAAATCACCGGTGCTAGGCAGCACAATTTGCAGAATATTGACGTGGAGATTCCTCGGGGAAAACTCGTGGTCATCACGGGTCCTTCTGGATCAGGAAAATCATCGTTGGCATTTAATACGCTCTATGCTGAGGGTCAACGAAGGTATGTGGAATCTCTTTCTGCCTATGCTCGCCAGTTTCTAGAGCAGTTTGAAAAGCCAGATGTGGATTCCATCGAAGGGCTCTCCCCTGCTATTGCCATCGAGCAGAAGACTGGTGGCGTGAACCCGCGTTCTACCATCGCTACCGCTACGGAAATTTATGATTACTTGAGGATACTCTACGCTGCCGCAGGCACTCCCTACGATCCAGTGACAGGAGAAAAACTCCAGAAGATGACCTCTGCTGACATTGTCACCTCACTCTCTAACAGACCAGAGCGCACCAAGCTCATCATCCTCGCACCAGTCCCTCTAACAGAAACTCAAGACCCGGAGAGAATACTCGCGGATCTCCAGAGGCAAGGATTCATCCGCGTGCGCATCAATGGTGATCTAACAGAGATAGAAGATGCGGCACAAGATTGGCAGGATAATATTGAGACATTTGAAATAGTCATTGACCGACTAGTCATCAGAGAAGGAACAGAATCTCGCCTAGCGGACTCAGTAGAAATGGCACTACGCATCTGTGGGTCAGAAACCAAAGCGCTCGTCATGACTCCAGATGCCGATGATTACGAAGAAGTTTCCTTTCTAACCAGCTACCGAAACCCAGAGACTGGCTACGAGCTTCCAGCACTCACACCCAAGCATTTTTCATTTAACTCACACATCGGAGCCTGTGAAGACTGCCACGGACTAGGCACACAGATGTTCTGTGATCAGACGCTACTCGTCCCAAACCCATCGAAATCACTCAACGAGGGAGCCATCGTCATCTGGGGTGGAACCAAGACGAAAAAAGGCTGGATGCAACGACAGATAGAAGCAGTCGCTGAGCGATTCAAAGTAGATCTTGATAAACCATTCTCCAAGCTACCAAAAAAATACAAAGACGCGCTCTTCTACGGATTAGGTGATGAAGAAATCACCATGATCTGGGAAAAAGACGGAATGGATATACCATGGAAGAAAACCTACGAGGGACTTTGTAACACTGTAGAAAGGCATTTCAGAGACTCAGAAAGCGATGCCGTAAAGAAAAACGTAGGCAAATACATGACCTCCCAACACTGCAAAACTTGCGATGGTCAACGCCTCAAACCTGAAATCCTCCATGTGAAAATTGACCTGCGGACGAGCGTGAGCGAGTGCAAGGTCATGGGTATCCAAGATTTCTGTGAACTTCCCGTAGAAGATTCACTAACCGCTTTAGATACATTTCAGCTACCAGGGGAAAACGCGGACGTCTGCAGAAACTTGATCAGCGAAGTCCGCGAACGACTAGAATTTCTCAACAACGTAGGTCTAGGCTATCTCACACTAGACCGCAAAAGCGGCACCCTCTCAGGCGGAGAATCTCAGCGCATCCGCCTAGCCACACAGCTAGGCGCGGGGCTGGCTGGAGTAGTCTATGTGCTCGATGAACCATCGATAGGATTGCACCAAGAAGACAATGCCATGCTCATCACCGCTCTAAAAAAACTCCGCGATGCAGGAAACACCGTAGTCGTAGTAGAGCATGATGAAGAAACAATCAAAGCAGCGGACTGGGTCATAGACATCGGTCCAGAGGCTGGACTCAATGGCGGCAAACTCCTCTTCTCAGGCACCCCAAAAGACCTCCTGAAATCCAAAGATTCCCTCACAGCTGAGTTTCTCAACAAGGCTAAGACTAACATAACTTCAAATCACAAATCTCAAATCTCAAATCACCTCGTCATCCGAGGCGCAACCGAACACAATCTTAAGAACCTAACAGTATCCATCCCCCTAAACCAACTCGTCTGCATCACTGGCTCATCGGGTTCAGGTAAATCTACCTTGATCCACAACATCCTCCACCGTGCTCTAGCCAGAAAATTTCACCGCACCAAGACTATCCCGGGTGCTCATAAATCCATAGAGGGCATGGAACACATCGACCGCGTCATCGTGGTAGATCAGTCGGCACTTGGTAAATCCCCTCGCTCAAACCCAGCCACCTACACCGGTGCGCTGGATCACGTGCGACAGCTCTTTGCCAAGCTTCCACTATCTCGTCAGCGCGGCTACAAGGCGGGAAGATTTTCCTTCAACGTCAAAGGTGGACGCTGTGAGAAATGCTCAGGCGATGGAGCTCTCAAGATCGACATGCACTTCCTAGCTGATGCCTATATTCCCTGTGATTCCTGTCAGGGAAAACGCTACAACCGCGAGACACTAGAAATTACCTACAAAGGAAAAAACATCTCTGAAGTGTTAGACATGAC
>CAKZMG010000146.1 GCA_937128235.1 uncultured Verrucomicrobiales bacterium | reverse complement strand
TCACTAGAAAAAGCCCAGCTAGGCGGCTCAAAAGATGACTTCTTAAAGATCATCTCAAAATCAGTTGACCGCTCGCTAAACATTTATCTCAAAGCAATCAACGCAGAAGAACCAGATGACCAGCCAGACGATGAAACTCTCCTAAAAATAGGCGCACTAGCAAAACAAGCCAACCAAACCGTAGCCACCATCCGCTTCTGGACCAAACAAGGACTGCTACAAATCGCAGAAACTACAGAGTCAAACTACGCTCTGTACTCAGTTGAAATGATTGAGCGATGTAAAGAGGTGCAGAAGCTGAAAGCAAAGAGGTATACGTTGGCTGAGATTAGGGAGATGATTGCCGAAACTTAGGATGCTCAGACAAGTCAATAAATCCTCAATTTAGTCTCAACGAGATTAGATAGCAAATTTGATTTACCCCCAAGTTGAAATTAGATTTAATATTTTAATTATATTCTGTTTATGCTCAGAAGTTCCGTCCCATGCATGGATAACCGCTAGTTCAAGATCCCGGTCTTTTTTAGGACACTTGATTAAAGAAATATTTAGCTCATTACATATTTTAAGTAAACCCTTTGATTTGCGTTTGAACTTTCCTTGAGTGAAACGACTAATTTGTGAAACACTGACACCCGTTTTCGACGAAATTACACAAGGAGTTATACCTTGTTTAGCAAATTCATTACGTAGTTTTTCAGCTATGGCTTCAGGATTCATTTTTGCATAATTTCTTTTTTTATTGCAAATATGCAAAAATATCATACTTTGTCCAGTAGATATGCAACATATTTATGCTAAGGAAAATAATCACTGGGTAACACTAACTTTGCCTCCAGCAGAGGAACCTATTCATAATGGAGCTTCTGTAACTTGGGGAGATGCAGGAACTATTTTCACACCTGCTTTTTGGCGAGCAAGATATTGGATGGATATTGACCTCGGAGGGCTTACTAAAAAAACATATAAATTAGGGCATTCATTACAGGAAGAAACTGTAGCCTGCCTTCTAGGAGGTTATGGTATTACAGCCGAATCTTCGATGGCCTATTTAGAGAGGTTCAAAGAGTTGGATATTTTTTCTAAAGAAAAAATTAGCCAAGATGATATTTGGGAAATTCTCCAAACTCCTTTACTTATTTCAGGTAGTAAACAGCGCTATAGGTTTTGGAAGAATAAAGGGATATACATACATGCTGTTTTAACCACTCACAAAAATAGGTTAAAAAAACTTGAATACTTTAAAGGTGATCCAAAAGAATTTAGAGAAGAATTAATGCAGATGAAAGGCATTGGAATTAAAACTGCATCTTGGATAACTAGAAACTGGTTAGACACAAACTCTATAGCAGTAATTGATATCCATATACATCGAGCATTACAATTACTAGGAATGAATGCACCACTTCCGAACTCAGATTCAAAATATCTCCAGTCTGAAACTTATTTCATAGATTTAGCAAATGCAATTAATACATCAGTTAATTTCTTTGATATCCTCGTATGGGATTACATGAGAAAATTTAATGGATTAGCTCTGAAGCGTTTAAACCAGAAAGGACTTGCGTTGCCTCAGATAGTTTGATAATCATTTGACATGGGAGGATCAGGAGGAGGTTTTTTTTCAAGTGGGGGCTCAAGCGAGCCTACATGTGCAGAGTTACGTTTTAGAACTACAATAATAAACCCTAACTTGGATATTCTACAGAATGTTAATATAGATGATATCTTAGATATTGAGCTAATTTCTGATGAAATTCCGGCTGTGATTACAAAAACTAAATCAGGAGATGTTGTAGGATCAATAACACCTTCTGAGATAGCGAGGTTATTAGAATGCTTGAGCAAAAATAATACTTATACAGCCACTGTAGTAGATATAGATTCTCCTAGGTGTGAAATTTTAGTTAAACATGCCTTCAGCTAGTTATGCCTATTTTAGTTTATGGAGGATGTTATAGAGAGCTATGTGGTAGTCCACCTCATAATTCTCTGGGTGGATCAGGTCTAAGAGGAGCTATGCTTCTTTCAAATACGTCTAAAAGAGAAATCCAATTTTTAACTTGGTTATATGACGACACAAAAGAACCTCTTACTGGGGCTTTGCAAGAATACAAATGTCTGAATATTCATGATTCATGTGAGGCTTTTGATTTATGTAAAGCTCCATTTTTCCAATACCAGAATCCTCTTTTACCACCTCGATTAAAATATGATAAACCTGAAATATGTAGCTCAATAAAACTTGATACAACTTATGAAGCAGCACTTGTTTATGGCACATTAGAAACGCGTCCTAAGATTAAAGCTAAAAAAGTGGTCTATGACCCTCAATCACCATATGCACCAACTTTGTTTCATGAAAACGGATCAGAAGCAGAATCTCTAGCTTTTGTTTTAAATGCATCTGAGGCACAATCCATATCTCGTAAAAAATGTATTTATAAAACAGCTAATTTCATTCAGCAATATTTCTTGAAACCTCAAAATGCAATTTGTGACATCATTATAATCAAGTTGGGACACGCCGGATGCTGGGTGTGTAATAGAGATGAAATAGAAACCGTGCCAGCATTTGAAACTGAAAAGGTTTTTTCTATTGGGTCAGGAGATATTTTTACATCAGCATTCTTTAACCAATGGGCTTTGTTAGGTAAAAGTCCTGTGGAAGCGGCTCGGGAAGCATCATTAACAACTGCCAGGTTTTGTTCTACAGGTGTAATTCCTGAAAGCGTAGGTTGCTCTACTTTGTCCGTTTATGGTAACTTAAAAGAAATCTCTACCTGTTCGTCAGATCACACGACAAAACAAATTTATCTGGCTGGACCTTTTTTTAATCAAGCAGAAATTGCTTTAATCGACTTCTTGAGGAAAGAATTGACTACTGCATGGAGCACAGTTTTTTCTCCTCTACATGATGTTGGTTTTGGAAATGCTTCGGAAGTGTACAAACTGGACATAGAAGGTCTGGAAAATTCTGATGTGATTTTTGTAATATTAAATGGCCAAGATTTTGGAACTATCTTTGAGCTTGGCTATGCAGTTAAGGCTAAAAAAAGAATTGTTTGTTTAGCTGAAAATATAAAACATAGCGATTTAACCATGGCCTTGGGCAGTGGCGCTAAAATATTCGATGATATAACTACAGCTGTTTATCATGCGCTATGGGAAACACTGAAATGACAGCTCTATTATTTTCAGGAGGCTTGGATTCAACTGCTCTGGCAGCATGGATGCGTCCAGACGTGCTACTAACTGTAAATTATGGTCAAGTAACAGCTTCTTCAGAAATGAAAGCGGCAAAAGTAATAGCAGAACAACTTAATATCTCTCAATTTACTATAGATATTAACTTAAGCCAAATAGGTTCTGGTAGCCTAGCAAGCAGTCTACCATCCGTATTAGTTGAGCACAATGACTGGTGGCCATTTAGAAACCAGATACTAATTACTATTGGTGCTGCTTGGTCAATTAAGAATAATGTATCGAAATTATTAATTGGCTCGGTAAAAAGTGATAGCTGCTTTTCTGATGGGAAAGCCCCTTTTATCCATTTGCTAAGAGATCTTTTAAATCTACAAGAAGGCAGCATATATTTGGAAGCTCCAGCTCTAGAAATGACAACTTCCGAGTTGATAATAAAATCGGGGTTGGATTTTAATCTTTTACCTTTGTGCTTCTCGTGCAACCGCTCTAAACTTTCATGTGGAACTTGTCGGGGATGCCGAAAACATCAACAAGTTACTCATGAGCTAGGTCTAAACTCATACTAATTGGCAACTCCATAATATTAAAATGCCCTTTTACTCTATTTACTCGTAATATACTCATTTATTGCAAGTTGTATATAATTAAGTCAGTCTATTTATACTTTTTTTAATGAAAAATAAGTTGCTTAATTTTTACTCTGAGATTACTATCCGTCGACCTAAAGATTAAACCCTTAATTCTCTACTCTATGGAAGACTATGAAGACCATGTTCAAACACTTTTTGATTTAGATTCTGACAGAATCTTCAGCAATGGCATGGAGGAACACGCACTTGTCATTTTGAGCGAGTTTTTTAAAAGGGCTGAAGCCTCAGTTCTCATATTCTGTAAAAATCTGCTAAGTAATGTCTATGATCACAAAAAAGTTACTTCTGCTTTAGTTTCTGCTCTTCGTAGAGGTGTAGATGTTAAAGTAATAGTACAAGAAGGTGCAGAAGCTGTGAAATTCATAGAATTAGCTAAAAAATATAACTTAGATCCTGAGATTTCGGGTGTTATTCAAATTTTTGAATGCACTGATCAGAAAATATCGAAAGTTAGGCAAAATATCGCAATTATGGACAAAAAAGCGTTTCGCTATGAAGAGGATAAAGATGAGCCTAAAGCCCTTGCCTCAGCTAATCAACCCAAAATAGCCAATTCATTAAGTCAAGATTTCATGGGATTTTGGAGCATACTTGAAAGACTTCAGTGCAAATGTATTGTTAACGTATAATTGTAGAACTGTGTTAAACGATATTGGAAATTTGGACTTCATTGCGACAACTATTGCAATTAATTTAGCCACAGAATTTTGGCCCCCAATAATTAACAAAGTAGAATCTATAATTAACAATATAGCCACTCTGGTAGATGAAGAAGAATCCCAAATAGAGCTAAATAGATTAGACTCAGAAACTAAGAAGCATTTAGAATCTGGATGTAGTAAATATTTTGCTACTCTCAAAGATGAGGCTGAAATATACGCAGGAAAGACAATCTTATTATTTAAAACATTTGCATTTCTAGCATCTATCATAGGTTTAGTCTTGCTATACTTAGGATTAAAAAATGGGTGGAATTTACTGTTGTTAAGTCCAGTACCCTTAACTAGCGTAATCTATTTGTGGGGCATGCGACGTTACAAAAATAAAGTTGCATATGGTAAAATGCAAGCGGAAGAAGCTATTGGAGAGCACGCTAAAGGAGGTAAATTAATTGATAAAAGCTTTAAGCTAGGTTGAATCGTTCTGCTCTCCCTGCCTAACCTCCGGCTCTATATCTATCGGTGATTTCTTTTTCCCTTTTTTCTTACTCGCTTTCTCCATGCTTTCCACTCCGTCTTCCTGATCTGCGATGAGGTTGATGTCTACTTCTACTGGCACGGCTCTCAGACCTGAGATGATTTTCTCTAGTTGGGAAATAGTCTCCTGATTCAGGGTCTGGGGTTTTTGGTAGCTGTTAGATGCGGTGGTGATGCTTTCGTTGATGGTGGTGAGTTGGGCTACTAGTCT
>CAKZMG010000145.1 GCA_937128235.1 uncultured Verrucomicrobiales bacterium | reverse complement strand
TGGACAGATCGCAGAAAATCTGAGACACCTAGTGCGTGATCAGCATACTCGGTATTTCTATTCTCTCAGGTCTCGGCACAGATGCTGCGGAGCACGCGTCTAACATGGAAGCAGGGCGCACTGGATTGCGCCCGCTCAATGAACTGCTCACCGATGATGACTACGGAAATCTTCAGGCTGGTTGGATTCAAGATCGCTCACTTTTACTCTCTAGAAAATGGGCTCCAGCATCTGCACTCGCGCTGCATTGTGCGTTAGAAGCGATAGAAGATGCGGGGCTTTCTCCCTCAGATCTCAAGCACTCGGCGATCATCGCTGGCTCATCACGCGGAAACGCCTACCTCACTAACTGGCCTGGAAGAAGACCATTCAAGCTCATGGCGGCATCGAACTCCATGCATGGCGAGATAGCCTCTGCGGTGTCGATAGAGCTAGGCATCACAGGACCGTGGCAGACTATAGCTAGTGGATGTGCCGCCTCACTAGACGCGCTCGGCTACGCTAAATTACTGCTCGATGCGGGCATCGTGAAATTTGCCATCGTCCTAGGAATAGAGCTCCCGCTCGTTCCAGAAATCATCAAGCACTATCAGCACACTGGCGTCCTCACTACCAATGGGATCAACGATCCCTACCACCCTGAGACCTCTGGGTTTTCCCCTGGCGAGGCGGGCACGGCACTTGTGCTCATATCTGAAACCGTTTCTAACACCCCGAAAATTACCGGCTATTGGTGTAACTCAGACGCAGACTCACCCATAGGAATGCCGAGCGATGGTAGGGGACTCAGGAAATGTTTAGAGCAAGCTGTAGCAGGTCTGGCAGAGAAAAAAATCACCGCGATTTGCCCCCACGCTAGCGGCACACTTCTCCATGCGCAAGCTGAGCAGTCTGCACTTCTCAGCGCAATACAACCTACAGAAAAAATTAGCCTGCACCCGCTAAAACCATTCACTGGTCACTCAGTAGGCGCCAGTGGTGCGCTCGATACCGCTATCCTTGCTCACTACCTCCGAGAAAATAAACTCCCTCCAAATTTACCTAACCTAACCGCACCACCAGCTCCGTTCACCTTACCAGAAAAGCCGGAGCCATTCAAAGACGCTACCCTCCTCAAAATAGCAGTAGGCATGGGCGGGCATAATTCGATTATCTCGATGGAAAAATAATTCGATCTTATGTCACAAATCTGGTATAATAGTGTAATATATAATATGAAACCTATTGATTATATCCCTAATCCTTGCAGTGAAAACTGGGACGAGATGAGTGGTGATGAGCGGAAGAAATTTTGTGATAAATGCTCTACGACCGTTCACGATCTCACTGAGATGTCAGGAGATGAGATATCGGCTCTGAAGCAAGTCAATGGAGGTAAGCTTTGCGGTATGTTTGATCACACCCGACTCAGAAATTCTATTATGCTGAGCGCAGGGATCGGAACGTTAGCTTTGTCTGCGTGCAAGCTGAATGAAGATGCGGACACATCTCAACAAGATCAGAGCAATCCATTTATCCATAAGCCTGGTCATCCGCAGGTGTTAGGTGAAATTTGTCTTCCACCGCCTCCCGTATCCGAGTAAGAAATCAGATTTTTAAATCAGATTGACAGCCCAAATCCTGTCTCTAGGGTTCAAGGATATGATTAGAAAACTTACCTCTACGCTTTTTTCTATTGGTGTCATCGCCTCATTATCATCTGTCACAGCTCACGGGCAGGATAAAAAGCGACCTAACATCGTATTCCTTTTCTCAGATGATCATGCGGTGAATGCAATCACTGCTTATGGAGGCCCATTTAAAGATGTAGCACCCACTCCTGGCATCGATAGGCTGGCTAAGGAAGGGATGATCTCTCATCGGACCTACTGTGCTAACTCGATCTGTGGACCATCTCGCGCCTGTATCCTCACTGGGAAGCACTCGCATCTGAATGGATTCTTAAGTAATGAAGCTTCTTATTTTGATGGACTCCAGCAGACATTTCCGCAGCTCTTGAGCAATGCTGGCTACCAGACCGCGATGATTGGAAAATGGCATCTTCACTCGCATCCTGTAGGTTTCGATTACTGGGAAATTTTACCAGGGCAGGGAGCTTACTATAATCCAGATTTCATCCAGATGGACGGAAAGAAGAAACGCTTCAAAGGTCACTGCAATGACCTAGTCACAGACAAAGGACTCAGCTGGATCAAGCAGGCTCAGACTAGTGAAAAGCCATTCGTGGCGATGATCCAATACAAGGCACCGCACAGAAACTGGGCGGCAGCTAAGCGCCACCTCACTCTATTTGACGATGTCCAAATGCCAGAGCCAGCATCACTTTTCGATGACTATTCTAACCGATCATCCGTCCTCAAAGAGCACGAAATGGGGATCACTGAGCATATGTCTTGGGGGCATGATATGAAATTTAAAGGACCTAATTTGTTTCCAAAGCACTTCACCAAAAGCTGGGGAAATGGAGCCTACACACGGATGGATGCTGATGAGAAAAAAATCTGGGACGCGGCATATGAACCCAAGAACCAGAAATTCATCGCAGACATGAAGGCGGGTAAGCTTAGTGATAAAGAAATCACCCAGTGGAAATACCAGCGATACATCAAGGACTACCTCCGTTCAATTAAGAGTATGGATGAAGGGATAGAAAAAATTCTCAAACACCTAGACGACACCGGACTCGCGGAAAACACCATCGTCATCTACTCATCGGATCAAGGCTTCTATCTCGGGGAGCACGGTTGGTATGATAAGCGCTGGATGTTTGAGGAATCATTTAGAATGCCGTTTCTAGTGCGCTGGCCAGGTGTGATCAAGCCTGGTTCTGTGAGCACCGCGCTGATTCAGAATATCGACTTCGCGCCTACTTTTCTAGAGCTTTGTGGCGCGAAGATCCCAGAGGACATCCAAGGGCGTTCACTCGTTCCTGTGTTCAGAGCCAGTGGAGGAAAGACAGCTGATTGGCGTGATGGGATCTACTATCGTTACTATGGTGAAAATATGCATCGCGTAGCAGCACATGATGGAATCCGCACAGACACTCATAAACTCATGTGGATACCTAAGACCAAAGAATTTCAGCTCTTTGATTTGGTGAATGATCCCCAGGAAATGCGCTCACTTCATTTAGACCCAGCGTACTCTGAAGTGCTGAGTAAGATGAAGCAGCAGCTTGCTGAGTTACGCAGAAATTATCACGTCCATTCAGCTGTGCTACCGGAGCATAGAAACAATCAAGGCTGGTGGAAGAAACGTAACAACGCGAAAAATAAAGCTGCAGCCGCAAAGGCTCACGAGCTTATTTTCATCGGAGACTCTATCACGCATAGTTTCGAGACAGCTGGGAAAGCAACTTGGGATAAATTTTACGCCAAACGAAATGCCCTGAATCTAGGCTTCTCAGGAGACCGCACCGAGCATGTGCTGTGGAGACTGAACCACGGGAATCTCAGAAATCAGAAAAAAGCCAAAGTCGCAGTAGTCATGATAGGCACTAATAATACGGGACACAAAAAGCAAGATCCAGCTGAGACTGCGCAGGGTATCCAGATGATCGTTTCGACTCTTCGCGCGCGCTGCCCGAATGCGAAAATTCTTCTGCTCGGAGTCTTCCCACGCGGCGCCCATCCAGATGATCCATTGCGCAAAATTAACGTCGAAATCAATAAGCGCATTGCGAATCTAGCGGACGGAAAACGGATTCACTTTTTAGACATTAGTGATCAATTTCTTAACAAAGAAGGATTCCTCACCAAGGAAATGATGCCAGACGCACTGCATCCCAAGCAAAAGGGCTACAAGGTCTGGGCAGAAGCCATCGAGCCTACTCTTAATAAATTAGGAATCAAACCCGTTCTGGAGGCGGTTCCTGCTCCTTAAGTTCCATTTTGGTTGGATTGTAGTTGACAGAAAAAGTCATTTTTACGTATGTTTAGCATAGTTTTTAGCTTCAAAATTCGCCTTCTCTACGTATGTCTAGCACCCTAAAGATTTTCATAACATCTATTTTATTGGTAGGATTAACCCCTCAACGAGCGTTTTCACAAATTGATCTTGATGATAATGGAATAGATGACAAATGGGAGGAGCATTACAATTTAGGAAGCATTTTTGATGATCCTGACGGTGATGGAGTTAGCTCTAAAGATGAGTATGCTTTCGGAACTAACCCTAATAATGGAGCAAGCTTTCTCAATTTAGAACTCAGTCTTGATGGAGATCAACATACACATTTAAGTTGGAACTCAGAGGAACATATTCGTTACCAGCTTCAATATTCTTATAATTTGGATTTTTGGTATAATCTTTCTTCTGTGAGATTGGGGACAGGAAATGAATTGACCTACGAGCATACAAGTAGCCTCCCCAATGGTAAGTCTGGCAGATTCTATAGGTTGAAGTCCGTTGACCCACTGGATAGTGATGGGGATGGAATCAATGATTGGTTAGAAGCAACTATTTATAACACAGATGAGAATGATGCAGCAGATCATCTAGCTGATGATGATAGTGATGGGATACCTAATATCTATGAACTAGCAAAAGGCACAGATCCAAATGATGTGAACTCCACTCCATTGGCAGACTTTGTTGTGGATCAACAAAATGGGGAGAATAATAATACAGATAACATTGTATCTACCATTCAAGAAGCGATTAGTGCCAGCCCAAACGCTAATGTAACAGATAATCCTTACTCGATTGTTTTTGTGAAACCTGGAGTATATACTGGTGATTTAATAATCAGTTCAAACAAAAGAATAGCTTTGATCGCTCGACCGTCAATGGGCAAGGAAACAATACTCAAACCAAGTAGTAACTCTTTTGCCACTCTACGAATAGAAGCCAAGACCTGTTATGTGAGTGGATTTGTTTTTGAAGGAGCTACAAATAGGAGCTTGTATCTAGATTTATCAGAGGGAGAAAGTATGCGAATGACTAATTGTATAATTAGAAATGCTGAATCGAGTGGTGTATCAGCATTTCATTTTCGTAGGGGGAGTTTACTAGCTGATCACATCACTATAACTGATAATTACTCTACTAACGCTACAGCTAAGTTGATTTTGTTAACCTCTGACTCAAAATTGATTTTGAAAAATTCTATTCTTTACGGAAATATTGGTATTGCGAGCGATGCAATTGAAGTAAGTGTTGCTAATTCTGAAATAGAGATAAGCGATTGTTGGATAGAAAATGGAGAGTTTGGAGGAAACGCTACCAATCCTAGAATCACTAGACAGGGCTATTTACTATCGAATAGTCCCGTCATTGATACTGTTCCGATTATTTCAGGCTTGAATGTAGATATAAACGGTGAGCTCCGTTCTTCACCCGCTGATGCTGGAGCGGATGAATTTATAAATACAGATGGAGATTCTTTATCTGATGCTTGGGAGTTATTGCATTTTGGAAATTTAAGCCAAATTGATAACGGAGACCCTGATAATGATGGTTTAGAAAACAAAGATGAACAGATTTATGGTACAGCCCCTAATGATGATGATACTGATGACGATGAATACCTAGATGGACAGGAAATCAACCACTTGGGAGGCATGACCGATCCATTGAATCCAGATACAGATGGTGATTTTTTACTAGATGGAAAAGAGGTTATGGCGACAATGGATCCTTTAAACAAGAGGGATGCTTTTGATGATATGGATGGTGATCGCTACCCTAATGGTTTTGAACTTCAGCATTCAGGTGTAGGCTCTGTAACCGATTTTAATTTAAAACCACTATTAGCTAATGATACAGAAAATACTCCTAAATTTTACAAGGTAGGTGGTAGCGATCAGACGCAGGAATCAATTAGGAATGCATTATCAGACTATGATTCCAGTGACTCTCATTACGCCATTATTTTAGTTGCAAATGGCTATCAGGAAGAAGAGGTTTCCATTTCTCTTGCCGAAAAGAGATTATTATTAATTTCAGAGACAGGAGCAAGTCAAACGAAACTGATTGGGAGCTTAGGAGGGGGAGACGCCTCATCTAGAGCTCTTATAATAAGAGAAGATATAGTAATAGATGGATTTACCATAGAGAAAGCAGATGGAGGAGTGCATATTGAAGGTGGTTTGATTGAGGATGTTAGGGTCAATAACTGTATGATTCGTCAAAATTACAGCGGTAGGTATTTTGGTGGAGGACTTTGGTTGAATGTAGAAAACTCTATAGTGAAAGTAACTAACTGTACTTTCTGGATGAATGTAACAGAAGGACGAGGGAATTCTGTTTACGTAACTAAGGGTATTTTAGAGTTAGTAAATTGTGTATTATGGAGCACAGAGGTGATGGACTTAGAAATCAAAAAAAGCTCAGAGGGTATTGTTAATGTCCGTCACTGTTCTTTAAAACAAATAGAAACCGAATATACTAATTTGGGAGGAAATGTTTATGACGATCCTTTACTTGATAACCAAGGATTAATGACTCTAGCCAGTATACCGATTTTGAAAGATGCAGGATTGACTCTAGGAATGGGAAAACTCGATTTCCATGGGGAATTACGCAATGCTGACAATAACGGGTATGATATTGGTGTGGATGAATTTATGGATACCGATAGTGATGGTTTTTCTGACGCTTATGAAAATGACCCTGATTCGGATGTAGATGGTGACGGCTTGACCAAGGCTCAAGAGGAAGCTTTAGGTAGTGATCCTGATCTATGGGATAGCAACGGTGACGGTATCAGTGATTATGATGCTCACAGAGGAGGTTTTGATCCACTCAATGACGATGTTGATGGGGATGGCTTGGATTTTGATGAAGAGGAGGAGCTAGGTACAGATCCTCTGGAAGCGGATACTGACGGGGATGGTGTGAATGATGATCTAGATCATTTTCCGCTCGATCCTACTTTACAGGACTTCCAAGGCAACTCAGGAGATAATACTGCTCCAAGCTTCAATTTAGTGAAACCAACGAATGCTCAGCAAATTTAAGATTTATTTTATACATGAAACCTCATCATTCTCTCAAAACACGCGTCACATCGGCTGCACTTATTCTGGTCTATTGGTTCACGGCTATCATGCCGTTATATGCTCAGAATCAGCCTACTAATCCATTAGTAGCAATTCAAACTAAAGTACTACCTATTGAGGAAGTTACTGATGCATTAAAAGAGGATTGGACACCTCCACCACCCGTTTTGACCAAGCAACAGATTAAACGCAACTTGGCAAAGCGAGTAAAGTCACCTCAATTCGAGCTTAAATTTTCAAAGTCTGTATTGATTGAGGAATTATGTACCGCTCGGGCATTCAATGATCAGATTATCGTTGCTTCAAAAAACGATCCTTCCGAAGCACAACGTAAAGATCTGGCGAAATTATTGACCGCCTATACCATCGGAGGAGGGCAGTTTAATTTGAAGAACGCTAAGCTACTTGAAGATTATATCACACTTTATCCTGTATCAGGTTTCACTCCAAGTATCAGGTTGGAACTAGCGCAAATGTATAGAAAGCATGGATATTTTTCCAAAGCGATTAATCAGTTGGAGTCCTTCTGGAACGTGACTGAATCTTTATCCGAAATCACACTACAACGATATTCAGAAAAAGGCTTATCAAGATTGCTACGCCTTTTAGGAGAAATGGGTCAGAAAGAAAAATTAGCCAAGCTTGTAGCAAGGACAAAAGAACGTGATCTAGGAGGAGCGGCTAAAGCGGCTTATTTACGCGCTCAGGATGCACTAGTATTTCTTGAAAACCAACCAGAACAAAATGTATTTTGTGGCTTTATCGCTGCTAACGAAATCTGCGTTCCATTGGGCAAGAAACCGATTTATCCAGATGTTCATGATGAAGCAGAGAAAAAAGAGTTTATAGCAAATGGACTATCACTTTTTGAGTTGCGAGCACATTCACATGAAGCTGGTGGTGACCTGAAAATAGTTAAACGTGGTAAGGGTGCTCCAGTGATTTCCCCAGCCATTGTGCATTGGAAATTTAAACATTACTCAGCAATTACTAAATCTAAGGGAACGAATCATTTGCTGGTTGATGATGGTATGAAGTACAATGCATGGGTTGGAGAAGCACTGTTTAATGAACAAGCTTCTGGTTATTTTTTAGTGCCTGGAAATACTCCCTTGCCAGCTGGTTATACCACAGTTTCAGATGAAGAAGCTAAAAAGGTGTATGGTAGACATTGCGTGCATGGCAAAGACGATGAAGGGGATGATTGTCCAGGAGGCGGAAACAAGGATGACTGCGCAATGGCAACCTATAGTTTTACCAAGCTGAACGTGGGACTATACATCCAAGATACTCCTATCGTTTATAGTAGCCCTTTTGGTCCTCAAGTTTCGGTAACCTTGAACTACAATCAGCGCAGTAGCAAAATAGAAGACCTTCCAACCACTGCTAATTTTGGTCCTCGTTGGTCTCATGGATTCACGGAATATTTAGATCTAGAAGGCACGCTTGAGGCGGATGGTGGTAATAGCGATGTTCATCTCGTCACAGGTAATGGATTCTATAAACGGTATTATCGAGATGGATCCATACTCTACACAACCAAGTACGCTGATCGAGGTAAGTTAGTTTGGACAGGCGTGAATTACACTATTACTTATTCTGATGGATCAACTAAGGTTTACGGTCAAGGAAACTCAGCATCTCCTACACGCTATTATCTCACTGAAATTATCGATACCTTTGGAAATAACCTGCAAATCCAGTATGATAGTAGCTTGAGAATCGCTAACCTGATTGACTCATTAGGGCAAGCAACCACATTTAGTTATAGCCCAGAAGAAGGTGCGAATGTTCCTACAGATACTCTTAAGATCCGCAAAATTACAGATCCTTTTGGAAGAGAAGCAACATTCAAATACACAGTTCAAGGGCAATTATTCTCAATCACTGATCCCATGGGTATCGTATCCAGTTTTCAATATGTAGCGAATGATTTTATTAGTCAACTTACCACCCCGTATGGAACGACTAGTTTTGAGTTTGAGGAACTTCCTGGTTATGAAGGAAACAATAGTAATCCTAATGGAGCGCGTATTACATCAACAGACCCTTATGGAGAGCATGAACGGATGGAGCAGAATGATAATGTGCCTTTACCAGATGAAGAACCCGAGCCTTGCCCTAGTAATATCCAAGTGGATGGTGAAAATGTGAGTTTTAAACCTAAGACTGATAATTTACACTATCGTAATACTTTTTACTGGGATAAACAGCAGATGCATTACCATGAAGATGATTATAAAAAAGCATCACTAACCAATTGGGCAGCGATCAATAATAGCATTACGAGTGTTCCTACTTCTACTAAACAACCATTAGAGGGACGCATCTATTATAATTATACAGGGCAAACGAACTCCCATGCCCCAGGAACTAATGCTAATCCTGCAAAGGTTGTTAACCGTGTAGAAGATGAGAATGGTGTTCCTCAGTGGCGTATGAGTCAGGCAGAATATAATAACTCTTACGGTAAAATTACTAAAACTATTGATCCTTATGGACGTTCGACAAGATATACCTATTATCCCAATGAAATAGATCTGCATCAAGTACAAGTAAAAGATGGGGCGACTTGGATCACCTTAGTGACATACAGCCAATATGAAAATTACTTACCTAAGCACATCGCATACCTCTCAGGACAAACAGTGACCTATCAATATAATTCTAAAGGGCAATTAAAAGAAACTACCGTTCAAAAAGGCGCGTTCAGCGAAAAATCACAAATCATTTACGATCTTGATCTAGATGGAAACGCTGATGAATATGGCTACCCTATCATTTTTAAAGAAACTGATCCTATAGATAAAACTCAGCTTAACACAGTACTCACTCTCACTTATGATGGGGTAAAACGGGTTAGAACCTCTGTTGATGAACAAGGCTATCAAATGACTCTCGATTACGATAATTTCGATAGAGCCACTCTCATTACCCATCCAGATGGATCTACTCAACAATTTGTTTACAAGAATCTTGAACTTGTAGCAAGTAAAGATAGAAATAGTTATTGGTCTAGAATGAAGTATGATGCCAACCGTCAGTTAATTTATTCTCAAGATCCATTAGGAAGAAAAACTCAATACGACTGGTGTCGCTGTGGTGATATCCGCAAGCTGACTGATCCTAAAGGCAATACCACCCAATGGAAACGTGATGCTCAGGGTAGGCTCATCACCAAGACACTGCCAGATGGCAGAAAATACAAGTACACCTATCAACCGAATAGCGGGCGTTTATCTACAGTAGCAGATCCTATTGCCCTTGCAGTGGACGAAGTAACCAGCACTTACAGTTACTTCCTAGATGATAAGATCAGCAAGGTTGATTACACAAAGGTCAATACTCCTGACATCTTCTATGAATACGATGACTTTCTGGGTAGAATGACGAAGTCAACTGATCAAAGAGGCGATACATTATATAGTTACCACCCTCTCAGCGCGAATCAAAACGGAGCAGGAAATATCCATGAAATAGATGGACCTTGGCAGCATGATACCATCCGTTTCAGTTACGATGATTTGGGCAGAACCAAGCGAAGAGAAATTCTCCATGATACGCTTTCAGGAGTTGATGAAATTCTTCATTATATAGAAACAGACTATGATCATAACAGTAGACCAAAAACTCTAGACAATGGTTTAGGTCAGTTTCAATTCATCTACAATGCAGGAAATATTTCTAGCCAAGTTGATGCCATTACTAATTCCGCTGGTATGCGAACTGATTACACCTATGAAACACAAGCCAACTCAAAGAACTTTAGACGATTAAAAAGCATTTCTTATAAAGCAAATGCTGCTTCTGGAGGAGCAAACATTTCAAACTATGAATATGATTATGATAAGGTAGGGAGAATGACCAGTCAGCTCCAGCAGTTTGATGCTACACCCGCTAGAACTTGGAATTTCACTTATTCTGCGGGCTATGAACTAAAACAGGCAAGTCTTAGTACTGGAGATAATTATCACTATAGCTATGATAAAGCAATGAACCGCAACGCTGCCTATAAAAACATGGCAGGACCAATCACTCAATATAACGAAGCCAACCAGATCACCCAAGCTGGTGGAGCTGGTGAATCCGTAGTGGAAGGCATACTGAATGAGCTCAGCAAGGTGAAAGTCAATGTCAACGGAGCGGGCTTAAAAACAGCACAAGTGAGAAGCATCATTGGTACTAATACTTTCAGATTCTCACGAGATGCACAATTTAATGCAGGAAATAACACCATTGCCGTAGAGGCTACGGATGCCCAAGGAAACAAAACCACCAAGAATTACAGCGTCAATATAGCTGGTAGTCTAAAAACCTACGAGCATGACCTTAACGGAAATCTCACCAATGTCAAAGATGCTAGTGGAAACATCTTAAAAGCGTATACATGGGATGCTAAGAACCGATTACATAGCATTGCAGAAGGTAACAAGTTGACGGAATTTGAGTATGACGGATCAGACAGACGCATCCGTATCACAGATAAAGAGCAAGGTGTAGAGATGAGTAACGTGACCTTTCTATGGTGCGGCGAATCCATCTGCCAGAAACGTAATAACTCCGCTGATTTAGTATCCAGAAACTACTACTCAGGAGGCTTTATCGAAGGGAATGCTAAATACTACTATACTAAAGATCATTTAGGTAGTATCCGAGAGATAGTAGCAGAGAATGGCACTACGGTCGAAGCGCGCTATGACTACTCACCCTTCGGTGTCGTGAGTAAAATCTCTGGCTCAGGGTTAGAAAGCGATTTCCTCTACACTGGACATTATTATCATGCGTTGAGTAAAATTCACCTCACTCATTATCGAGCTTATGATGCTGAGCTAGGCAGATGGCTCTCAGCGGACCCATTGGGTGAAAGTGAAGGGTACAATTTGTATGCTTATGTGGGGAATGATCCGATGAATATGGTAGATCCCTTAGGGCTTAAATGCGAGGCGACCTATGATAGGAAGAAAGGAACATTTACTATAACTGATTTGGATACAGGTAAGAGTATTACAGAGAAAGCGTTTTCAGGTAATGGATCAGATAAAGATAATCCTGCTTCTGATTATAAGTCTAATAGAGGACCATTGCCTGCGGGGAAATATTTAATAGGTGAAGCTTGGTCAGGAGGGCATTCGGCTGGTGGAAATAATACATGGTTTAAGCTATATGGACCTAACGGTTCGGGAGGTTATGTGTATCGTTCAAAGCCTGGGATACCTGTTAAAACACCATCAGGGGGAACTGTTTATCGGGGTGAGTTTAATCTTCACACTGGTTTAGCAAGTAATGGTTGTATAACAGTGCCTTCATATGTGCCTAGGGGTAATATTAATTATCCTAACAGTACCGCATTTAGTAGAATTCAAATGATGCTCAAATCAACATCAACCTTTAAATATAAGGGAAGTAATTTCAAGGGAACACTAATAGTAAAATGAAGATTATCCTATTTATCATTATCACGTTGGTTCAAGGTCTAGAAGCTCAAACAAAGTTTTCTGGTGCTGTTCCTTTAAATGTTGTTGAAGATGCTTATTCTAATGATATTAAGCAAGTAGCTCTTGATGCGAAATTGTCTAAAATTAAGCTAATGGATTTGGCTAAAATTGCGGTCATGGCGAATATCCTGAGGAGCGGAGGCATCGAGATGAAAAAATACAACGATAGGTTAGATGTTCTGTTTTTTTCATCTTTAAGAACGATCAAAAGAATGAAAAGTGCTACCAGTAAAGAAAAGATAGAAGCACTGAAATATGTAGAAAAACGAGTCCATCTGGACGGGAGCGTGGGATTGACATTGCAAGAAATGCTTAAAGAATTGAAATGACGGCTCAAATCCAAAGGGAATTTAAAAGAGGGCGGGTTATATGATTTAGAATCCCAGTATCCCTTTCAAGTAATATTAGACAATGGACTCAGGGTTTTAGATGTGTTAAAAACTCACCGTCTTTAAGTGCAGTTCTCAGCTTTTCTCCCACCTCCTCATGTATTTAGAATGCATATCTTTCACGTATCCATGAAGGAAACGTCTCCTCTCTCCGGATGGAGAAAGCTGGGGAGATTGATAGCGTATAAAGCTGAGAAATAAAGTAATCTAAAGGGATGAACTTTCTCATCTGAATATCGACTTTTACCTTGTCTTTGGAGAGATTTGGAGTAAGTTGTTTAGTGGATAAAGGAATTTTTTTATCCGCTATAAATAAACGCTTGGGATTTATTTATCTCAGGCATCATAGAAGTAACCATAAATAATAAAATGAAAACAAATAATATAAAACCGAAAGGTAAGCGTAAGGGTTTCACACTTGTGGAACTGCTCGTGGTGATCGCGATTATCGCGTCACTAGCTGGTCTGTCATACGGACCAATCATGAAGCACTTGGAGTCTTCAGCTCGTACTGAAGCTATCTCTAATGCGAAGAACATCTACTCAGCTCTGCTAGGCTTCATGTCTCAGAATGATAACGTGTTCCCGAATGCTGCTACACTAGCTGACTCATCTACGGGTGGTAGCGGTGGTGGTGGCGGTAAGTCAAATGCTTACTACCAGCAGCTGTTTGATGGAGGTCACATTGGTGAAGAGAAATACTTCTACCACAGACAAGGTGAGAAAATGGGTCTCTGCGACAGAAAGCCAGACAACGATAAGACTCTAGAAGCTGAAGAGTGTGTTTGGGGATATGTTGAAGGACTTGATCCAGGTGATGCTACATCACCACTCATCTTTGACTCAAGTAAAGATGGAACATCATTCCTAGCAAACACTTGGAAAGGTAAAGCAGTTATCCTTAAGGTTGATGGTGGTGCTAAGGCATACAACATCAAGCTATCTGGACCAGTTGATACTACTGATTCTTCACAGTCAGGAACAGTTGAAGTGAAGTTTGACGGACAGACTAAGGACATTATGCAGACAGTGCCAGATCATGGAACTGTTACTAATCCATAATTACCAACTTCACTCTGCTTAGCAGATTGAAAGCATAACATTCACAAAACCAGAGAGCAGTCATCGCGACACACTCTCTGGTTTTTTTGTGTCTAATTTTCCACCCTGCCACAGAGTATCCGGCGCGGTAGGGAGGGATTGCCAATCACTCCGAGCGCGCGAGTCTCACTATTGATCTACCCTCCATCTTCTCTAAACCCCACCGCTCCGTCCACATTATGAGGAGGCAGAATAGTTCCTAACGTATCGCGGTTTTCTCGGCGAGAAAAACCCTACCGTAGAAAATCTAGTATGGTAAGGGAGGTAAAATCCAGGGCGGTAGGGAGGGATTGCCAATCACTCCGAGTGCGCGAGTCCTACTATTGATCTACCCTCCATCTTCTCTAAACCCTAATGCTTCGTTCACATCATGAGGAAGCAGAATAGTTCCTAACGTATCGCGGTTTTCTCGGCGAGAAGAACCCTCCCGCCGAGTATCTGGAGTGGTAAGGCATTTATTTAGATCATAACTTTTAAGCGCCTTAATTTTTCATTACTAGATTTTAAGATACTTTACCATGGACAAGCGCGGGGAACATGCGAATTTTATGCACATTCTCTGACTCACAACTTTATAATCGTTTCAACGCTCAACTATCTGTAACTTCCAATGGTGAAAAACTTTAGCCTACTACTGGCACTGCGGTATCTTAATCCCATCCGGACTAGTGTCTCAGTCATCACACTGATCTCACTAGCCGGTGTGGCTATCGGGGTAATGGTGCTCATCGTGGTGTTGTCTGTTATGGATGGATTCGAGGATCTGATCAAGACGCGTGTTCTGGGTCGAGCACCGCACATCACTTCTTATGTGCAGGCATGGGATTTTGATAGATTAAATCCAGATGGATCAGAGGTATCCATTGAGCAACAGTGGCGCGAGCACATGGAAGATCTCAAAAAACAGCCTTGTGTCGAGAACGCTTACCCGCTGGTTGAGGATCATGTGATTTTAGAAATAAATGATGGAATGGTAGTGTCCCGAATGAGGGGAATAGACACCTCAAATGAGTCTGCGATGAAGGAGTTCAACAAACTAATATCAGAGGATAGTAAGCCGATGGGAGAGGGATATTATGCTACAATCTCATCTGTGTATGCTCAGACCTCTGGCATAATGGTGGGAGATAAGGTGGAAATTATTTCTAACAGAAATCTAAAACAGTTGAAGCCACTATTCGATCAGCAAGATTTTATTCCTCTGAAAGAACAATTTCCGGTTGAAATAGATAAGGTTATTTCTGAACTGAATAAAAAATTCACCCAAAAGGAGAACCTGAAAGGCGAGACAAAAGAGGCGATGCTGAACCCTCAGATGAGGGAAATAAAACAGCAAATAGCTTCATGGGTGAATGCAGAGATCAGAACGGGTGAGCGTGAAATGTTAGTGGGCATCTTAGACAATACTCTATATACAGAAGACCATGATGTAGATGAAAATGGTTATAATTACTATCCTATAGGGACGAATGAAGCGGCGGTGGCTATTCTAACAGAGATTAAAAATCTGGATCTCAACAAGATGGATGCTGAGGCAATGAAAGCGATGAAGGAAGTGGCACTCCCGAAGGATGTCATCATTTCAGGTATCTACCAGACAGATCCGTTTGCTCCTGGACCAGATATTTTTACGCCTATGTCACTCGCTCAGGAACTCGCTGGGGCAGGGGATTCTGGTTCTGTTCAAGGCATAGCGGTTACGCTAAAGGAACCTTACAAAGCAGCTGAGCACTTAGAAAAAGATCTCAGCGGAATTATCACTGGTAACTGGAAAGGACAGACTTGGATGGA
>CAKZMG010000144.1 GCA_937128235.1 uncultured Verrucomicrobiales bacterium | reverse complement strand
AGAAATTTTTTGTTAGATAGTGTTTACACATTAAATGCTTCTTCGACAAGTTGCATCTGACCTCTCTTGTGAGATGCTTTAGCGCCAGTAGCTGGGCTGGATGCCGCTCGTCTGCCGGCGTAGCGGATGTGGCTACTGAGAGCATTCATGAGGCGCGGGGCGATAAATGTCCACGCACCCATGTTCTGAGGTTCTTCCTGACACCAGACGAATTTTTTAACATTCGGGAACTGGCTTACGAGCGCCTTTACCATGGTGTCATTAAATGGATACAGCTGCTCAACTCTGAGGATGGCAGTGTTCTCGATATTGTTCTCATTTCTGTGCTGATTTAAATCATAGAAGACTTTACCTGAGCAGAAAACGATGCGCTCAACAGTGCCTGGAGTATCGAAGCTCTTGATGTCTGGTAAGATTTCCTGGAAGCATGTCCCATCTAGGAAGTCTTCTTTAGGAGAAATAGCTTCTGCTCTGGAGAGGAGACTCTTAGGAGTCATGATGATGAATGGCTTTCTAAATGCGCGCTTCTTCTGGCGCCTGAGCGCGTGGAAGATCTGCGCTGGTGTGGTGAAGTTACCCACCTGCATGTTGTTCTCCGCACAGAGCTGTAGAAATCTCTCAAGCCTTGCGCTAGAGTGTTCTGGTCCCATGCCCTCATAGCCGTGTGGGAGCAGCATTACGAGGCTGCTAGGAGTTTGCCACTTGGACTCAGCGGATGAGATAAACTGGTCAATGATCACCTGTGCACCATTTGAGAAGTCACCAAACTGAGCTTCCCACATGCAGAGCATTTCTGGGCAGCCAAGTGAGTATCCGTAATCAAAGCCTAGCACTGCAAACTCTGAAAGCAGGCTATTGTAAACGCAGAATTTAGCCTGATCTGGAGCTAAATTTTGCAGCGGGATGTGGCGGTCTCGTGTCTCGCCATCATAGAATACTGCGTGTCTGTGAGAGAACGTTCCACGTCTCACGTCCTGTCCAGAAAGTCTAACAGGATGCCCCTCTAACAGAAGCCCACCCCATGCCAGAGACTCTGCGAATCCCCAGTCAAATCCCTCACCCTCTTCGAGAGCTTTCTTACGTCTTGGGATAAATCTCTTCGCCAGCGTAGGGTGCATGTTGAACCCATCCGGCACTGTCACAAGCGTCTTGCCAATGTGGTCAAATACCTCTTCCTTGAGTCCTGTATTCACAGGTGCGTGAGAGTATGGTGGCTGAGCCTCAGCAGTAGAGCCACTGAACACTGAGCGGTCTCCCTGCTCCTGCATTTTCAGCATTTTCTGGTAGCCTTCCTCTAGTTCATCCCAGATGTCTCCATGGATCTTGTCCACTTCAGCCTGAGTCAGACTCCCGTCCGCCACGAGTGCTGCTTTATGCGCTTTGCCGAAGGTGTCTCTTGAATTTATATTCTTATAAATGTGCGGAGCCGTAAACGCGGCTTGATCCGT
>CAKZMG010000143.1 GCA_937128235.1 uncultured Verrucomicrobiales bacterium | reverse complement strand
GATGTCTCAACTTGGCTATGATGAAATACAGACTCCCTGAACATTAAGTCCCCACCTGGAGTCCAGATAAGATCGTGAATCGAGTGGTGAGAATCTTCACAGCCAAAGCCAGTAAGAACAATCTCGCGATGATCCATTTTACCATCACCATCAGCATCTGTTAGATGGGTTAAATGTGGTTGCTCAGAACAGTAAACCCCTCCATTTCCATCTAGCACGAAAGACAACGGGACATGTAATCCCTCCGCCCAAGTGGTGCATTTATCAGCCTTCCCATCATTGTCTGTGTCTTCTAAAATGATAATCTTATCCATAGGCTTCTGCCCTGGATAGATGTGCGGATAGGTGACCGATGTAGAAACCCAGAGTCTCCCTTGCCCGTCCCAGCGCATACTAATGGGACATGCCATTTCTGGAAAATCTTCCTCTGAAGCAAAGCAGTTTACATCAACTCTCGGATCTATTTTGAAAGCACTAAGCTCCTCCGCAACAGAGAGAAACTTATTAGCTCCTCGTGCTTGTTTTACCGCTTCAAGTTTTGGAATTTTAGAATCATCAGGCTTCACAAGCTTACCTGTTAGAGCCGTGGCATGGATCGCTCTATCACGCGCTTCTACCATCAAATCGAAATTTCTCATCGCAGGCAAAAAGTCCAGATACCCATAAGTTTTATTACGTCCGCCTACGTAATAAAACGTATTCAGCGGGCGATAACGGAGTTCAAACTGAGTCGCTTTATCCACCACCAGTTTACGCAGATCATTGCTGATGGCTGGTGCATCCATTCCAAACAAGGTATTGAAGGCTACTTTAGAAAATTGCGCATGACCTCCTTGAGTCAGAGCATTTCCATCGATGGTAGTGCCTGCTGATTTTTCTAAAGTAGGTGTCAGGACATCCACAAAGCCCACTTTGTATTCTTTAGCTAACTCACTCATAGCATTTGCATAGAGCTTCAGGTTAGCATTATTGCGGTCAGCTGCATTTACATTTGGTAAATTCTCGTTAGCCACAGGAGAGAGCAACACCAAGTTTGCCGCAGATTTCCCATTGAATGCCTTCGTTGAATATTCGCTTAGGAACTTACCAAGATTTTTTTTAAACTCAGCCAAACCTCGCTGACCAGCAAACGATTCATTGTACCCAAATGCTGCAATAATCACATCCGCTTTGTAATAATGCAGATGCTGCTGTAGATCACCAAAATTTCCAGGCCTAGGTCTCAAAACCACCTCATCCGCTGGCCATGCAAAATTTCTAACAGTGAGCTTAGATTTAGGAAACTGCTGCTGAATCAACGTTTCTAAATCACCATAGCGACGCTCAGCATCAAGTAGTAAATTTCCAACAAAAGCGATGCGCGTATTTGGCTTAGGAGCTAGGGGCAGAACAGTCTCCTTGGCTGCCGCCGCTATAGGACGTGGAGAAGTCTTGCTATTGATGTAATATTTACTGAGGTCACCTTTCGGTTCATTTAGTTTTTTTTTACCTCTTTGTTAGGCATGATTGGGCTATTCATGTCTTGAAGATCAGCGGGCTTCACACCTTTAGCGTGACCTCCCATTTTAAACGTAGATGGCTGATACTTGCCTACAAAAGACATGTCATTATCTGCTTTAATATTTGCCTCATCCCCCACTGCCCAGAAGACGCCATTCACAATCATTCTTCTGTAATCATCATCTAACAAATCTTCTGATGCTCCCTGAGTAGAGTGAAACACACGTGCCTTCTTACCATTCTCTGCAGTGTAATGACGCGTCCAGGTAGAAGGAACAGGCGGCTTCTTCGTATCAGGAGCAGCATCCTTTTTCATGGAAACGAGTGGCTGACTATTCGTAAGAACCGTAAACGTCTCGTCAGCTATCCCATTGTATCCACCAGCATGACAAAAGGCTCCATCTTTCACACCTGTTAGAATAGGATGTGCTTTCTGCTCAGGAATGATCTGAATACGTGTTCCTTGTTGATGATTTCTTCCATAGTGCCCCACCCAAGTATTGCCCAGAATTTGCTCACCGAAGCCGTTTTTGAATTTCGGATCTTTAGATTTGAAATCATATTTTGAGTAAGTCTTACCTTTAGGAATCTTGAAGGCATGAGAAGCAGTGCGCAGACCTACCACAGGACCACCACGCTTGATGTAGTTATCGATATGCTTCATCTGATCGTCCGGGAGATTCAGGAAACGCGTAAAAATAAACATGAGATCAGCTTTTTCCAACGCCTCTAAACCTTTGATGTCAGATGCGCCTGCCGTGATCTCCCCTTTGCCATTCACTCCGTAGAGAACTGTGCATGTGTAGCCATGGTGCTTTGCTAAAATCCTAGCCAGAGCAGTGCAAGTTTCCTCAGTGCGATACTCATGATCAGAAGCAACAAAAACGATGTGTTTTTTATTCGTATCAGAATTTCCTTTATAAGTGATCTGGGCGGAAAGTGTCATCATTGAGATGAATAAGAGTAGTATTGTTTTCATAATTTTTATTTTTCGTAGTCTGTGAGGAATGTGTAATGATGATTACCAACTTTAAGCACACCTGAAAACTTATTTTTAAATTTAGGCGAATATTCTGATCGATCTATCCTCATTATGTAGGATGCATCAGCTTGTTTAGTAAATTTTTGTTCCTTATCTGATGAAACTTGCCCATCATCCGAGAAAATATATTCAGGAACCTTCTTCGTTTCAACTCCTGATCTCTGCTTCACTCTAACTTTAACCACCGGCTCATCTTTACCAGACAGCATCACCACTTCCCACGGGCAGTCTTCTATCGGAAGCTCTTTCCTAGCGGTTGCAAAAACCACCGCATGTTTTTCATCTACTATAGATTTCTCACCCACTGGCAAGATGATAGATAATTCCTTAAACCCTGGGTGACAGTCATCGGCACAACACATCCAAGCAACATTTGCGATCAGCTTCACCTCATTCGTAAATAATTTCTCAGGCACCTTAATATCCACAAGCAGCACCACATCCCGCTCATATCCATGACATGGGTGTCCAGCCATCAAGCACAACTCAGGGCACGGCCACTGAATAGACTCCGCCAAAAAACCCTCTGGTAACTTCCACTTAATCCCAGTTGCCATTCCCACATTCCCAGGATTCCTCCAATACGTGTGAAATCCCTCATCATGCTTAATGCTAACTCCTACTGTGATCGTAGCACCCGGTGAAACAACCTTCTGTTCACTAATCAGCTTAATCTTTAAGCCTTTCATCTCAGACGTCTCAGACGCTGACACCAAACCACAGGTCATGACCTGTATCATTAATACCAGCAACCAGCTATGTAAATTCATCATCTTCATGAGATCTTCAACTACACTACGCTACCGCAGCCTACCCCCTATCATCAATCCTCAATTTTTACCTCCTTGACTATCCTGCCCGATCGCTCTAGATTGCCAAAACACGACAGGGGTGCCACTCACAGTGGCTGAGATTCTTAACGAAACTAGAAAACTCTTCGAACCTGAATCGGCTAACACCGGCGTAGGGAGTCGAATTTCCACCACTTGAAAAAGTAAGGAAGCAATAGATTTCAAAAGAAAATCCATGCCTGTCAAAATACAACTGACAGGCATTTTTTATGCAAAAAAACAGATCTGTCTCATCCGACCTACCAGACCTATCCGAGCGATCTAAACAACATATTTAACAAACATCATGACACCAGACCAAATCTCATCCAACGGAATCACTCCAGAAAACGCAACCCAGCGTCAAGACTACACCGGTAACTTCATCGAGGACATCGACAACTCCGCTGAGCTCGAAGCCATCGAAAAAGACCCAACCATTTTCCCTAACTCCACCCGCGTCTACGTAGAAGGTGAAATCCATCCCCACATCCGCGTCCCCATGCGCGAGATCCGCCTCTCAGACACCGAGCACCCGAACGGCAGAACAGAGAAAAACCCAGCCATCCGCGTCTACGACTGCTCCGGCCCCTGGGGTGATCCGGAATTTAAAGGCAACGTCACCGAAGGCCTCCCAGCGCTCCGCCGCCAGTGGATACTAGACCGTGGCGACGTAGAAGAATACGACGGCCGTGACATCAAGCCAGTTGACAATGGCTACCTCTCGGAAAAGCACGCTGAGAAATACAACGAAGGCAAAGCCACCAAAAACAAACTCAAAGAATACCCAGGCCTAAAACGCAAGCCACTCCGCGCATCCGCAGACCACCCAGTCACCCAGAAATGGTATGCCGAGCAGGGCATCATCACCCCAGAAATGGAATACATCGCCATCCGCGAAAACATGGGACGTAAAGAAATTTTCGAAACCATTCATGACAAGTATCCTAAACTAGAAGACCTCCCAGCAGACGCATCTGACATGCTCAAGAAACTCTGCACCTCCCCCGAAGGCTACGAAATGCCCCGCCCATCTGAGATAGAACCTCACAAGCAAGTCTCCAGAAACGCCATGAATCACCAGCACCCAGGTCAATCCTACGGTGCAGAAATGCCACGCTTCATCACCGCAGAATACGTCCGCTCAGAAGTAGCCCGTGGACGTGCGATTATTCCTTCAAATATCAACCACCCGGAAAACGAACCAATGATCATTGGCAGAAACTTCCTCGTCAAAATCAACGCCAACATCGGAAACTCCGCCGTAGCATCCACCATCGATGAAGAAGTAGAAAAAATGCGCTGGGCAACAAAATGGGGAGCAGACAACGTCATGGACCTCTCCACCGGCAAAAACATCCACGCCACACGCGAATGGATACTAAGAAACTCACCCGTCCCCATCGGCACCGTCCCTATTTATCAGGCGCTCGAAAAAGTAAACGGCAACATCGAAGAACTCACCTGGGAACTCTACCGTGACACCCTCATCGAGCAAGCCGAGCAAGGCGTAGACTACTTCACCATCCACGCCGCCGTCCTCATGCGCTTCGTCCCACACACCGCTCGCCGCATGACAGGCATCGTCTCCCGTGGCGGCTCCATCATGGCAAAATGGTGCATCGCCCACCAAAAAGAATCCTTCCTCTACACCCACTGGGATGAAATCTGCGACATCTGCGCAGCCTACGATGTCTCATTCTCCATCGGTGACGGCCTCCGTCCAGGCTCCATCGCAGACGCCAACGACTACGCCCAACTCGCCGAACTAGAAGTCCAAGGCGAACTCACACTAAGAGCATGGGAAAAAGGCTGCCAAGTCATGAACGAAGGACCCGGACACGTTCCTCTTCACCTCATCCAAGAAAACATGCAAAAGCAAATAGACTGGTGCCACGAAGCTCCATTCTACACCCTAGGACCACTCACCACAGACATCGCCCCAGGATATGATCACATCACATCTGGAATCGGAGCCGCCAACATCGGCTGGTACGGATGCGCCATGCTCTGCTACGTCACACCTAAAGAACACCTAGGACTACCAAACCGTGACGACGTCCGCGAAGGAGTCATCACCTATAAAATAGCTGCCCACGCAGCCGATCTAGCCAAAGGTCACCCAGCCGCCCAAGAACGCGACAACGCCATCTCAAAAGCACGCTTCGAGTTCCGCTGGAGAGACCAATTCGCCCTCGGCCTAGACCCCGCCCGCGCCATCGACTTCCACGATGAAACCTTACCCGCAGAAGGCGCCAAAACAGCCCACTTCTGCTCCATGTGCGGTCCCACATTCTGCTCCATGAAAATCACCCAAGACGTGAGAAAATACGCAGAAGCCAACGGCTACACAGATCAAACAACCGATCAAGCAACAGATCCGTCCAATCAGACCGATCCGTCAGATCAAAAACAAACAACACCCGTCTGATCCGACTGATCGGTCAGATCTGACGGATCTTGTAACCAGCTCCGCACCATGAAAAAAATCCGGTCCACAGGCGGCTACCGAAAGCTAGCCGCCTTCCAGACAACCACCCTCATCTACGATGCCACCGTCTTTTTCTGCAAGGAATTCGTCTCCCCATACTCCCGCACCACAGACCAAATGGTCTAAGCTGCGCGGAGCGGCAGATAAAACATTGCAGAAGAAAACCGAGCTGGCTCCACCTCCACACACAGCGAGCTAAAACTCACCAACGTAGCCCGAGCCAGCCTAGAAGAACTACTCCTAAACTACCAAGACTACCTCCGCCAAAACAACCTCCCCCTCTGGGGAAAAGGCGCCACAGAAGCCAGCTCCGTCCGCGCACTGGCACACCAGTGCCAAACAAAAGATCCGTCTCATCCGACCGATTCGTCAGATCAGAATAATCAGACGAATCTTCAGCTGGCTTCGCCAGAAGATGTTGGAGACCGCGCACGCTACACACTCTTCAAGCCCTATCTTGAACACCTAGACCCCACCATCCGAGCAAACTCCATCATCTGCCTCATCCACCAAGCAAACTACCTCCTAGACAACCTCCTCATCACAATGGAACAAGCCTTCGTAGAAGGCGGAGGCTACCGCGAAACCCTAGCAGCAGCCCGCATCGCGAAGCGAACACAAGATCAGACCGATCCGTCCAATCCGACCGATCTAACAAAATGCCCTGACTGCGGCAAACCCATGTCTGTCCGCACCGCCAAAACCGGCAAAAACCAAGGCTCCCAATTCTGGGGATGCTCCGCCTACCCAGCCTGCAAAAAAACAATGCCCATAAAGTAAACAGCAACATAAGATCCGACTTATCCATCAGATCCGTCCGATAAAAACAAGCACTATCGTCTCTTTTGTTTTGCAGATTGGTCTCACAAGTAGATGGCATAAATGAGGTTGCCAGAAGTTCCCTTAAAAACTATTCAACCCAAATCACCTAAAGCCATTTGAACAGTTAGAATAAGTTAATAGCAAAGCATACGACTATGTGCGTGGCTACTTGTATTTGGATACCATCTAACCATAAAAAGGCTTAGGTCAAAGTGTATCTTTCTTCAAGTCACGCATACTAAAGAGGTCTTCCCCACTCACCACTTTCATCCTTCGTGCTCCAGTCTCACGTTTCTCATACTGCCCGCGGTAGTTCGGGTCATCTTGTGCGGCAGATTTCAACCGCTCATAGAACCCATTCACAAACTCTCTACTTCCCAGCACCACACCATCACTAAAATGCCTCACTCTACAGCGAATTAGCTCTCCCCTACTCAGCTTACCTCCGCTCTCAATTATCCGCTCAGAATCTGCTTGGCTAAAACCATTACGCTTTTTAAACTTACTAGATTTTCGCTCGCCTATCACTGGCAAAGCGTCCATATCTGCCGCCACACCATCCACCGCAAGCACCATCCTATATTCATTCATCACCTCTTTCCAGCTCTGGGATAACTCACCAAGCAACTCTACGTTGGGAGCCACCTTCTCCACTCCCTGCATCACACTCAAAAGCCCTAATTGAGCCTCCTTTCTACCAGCCACAGCCTCTGAATACCCGCACCATCGATAATCTTTCGGATCTTCCACCATCTTTGCCCTAATCGGATTTAAATCAATATAAGCTGCTACCGTCTGTGCTGCATACCCACTCTGCACCAGTTCGCTCTTAAACCGGCTCTCCCACAATGTGCCCTTTACCCCGTTCTCTCTGTTATACCATTGGCTAAAGCACTGTTTGATCGACTTCATATACGCGCTCAAATCGCACATTCTGTTCACAAAAGGACGCTTGATACTACGGATATAATTCTCAGACAACTCTCCAGCTGAAACCCCTTCATCATTGATCAGTCCCTGAGCATCCGCCTCTTTAGCATCGGAGCGGGATTTCTCAAATCGTTCGCTCAGCTGCAAGACATAATCCTCGCTATAGACAAACCGTAACCTATCTAAAAACACCTCATCTGGAGCATCAAAGAGCAGCTCTGCATCCTGCTTTGGCGGCACCTCTACCAGCAAGTGAATATGATTATTCATAAGACAATACGTAAGGATTCTCACTCCACAGAACGCCTCATACTTCCGCATGACTGAGCGCATATATTCCTTACCCTGATCGTCCATTAAGTATGATTTAAGAACGAACCTACTCACACAATGATAAATACCAGCACGCTCCATATGGTCAGGTATCAACTGATGCTCTCTCTTCATCCTCATAATGATAAGCGTAGTAATCTA
>CAKZMG010000142.1 GCA_937128235.1 uncultured Verrucomicrobiales bacterium | reverse complement strand
CCTGAAATAAAAGAGGAGGAAGCAGTAGAAATTCCCGCCGAGATCCAACAACTCGCCGAACAACGCTGGCAAGCCAGAGCCTATAAAGACTGGGCGAAAAGCGATGAACTAAGAGATGAACTTAAGGCTCTTGGCTGGATCGTTAAAGATGGGAAAGATGGGTGGACTGTAGATCCCGCCTAGATTCCCAAAAACCAAGTCCCAGCCACGATCACCAGCGGCATTGTCATGAAGCTGACGATGCTGGTCACGATGACTACTTCCGCTACTAGTGCCGGCTTGCCGCCATAGTGTCTGGCTAAAATGATAGGGAAGAGGGCTGCCGGCATAGCTGCCTGTACGAGCAAAACCTTTTTTATCAAAGGATCAACGGGTAATATATAAGTAATGCCAATGATGAATGCTGGGAGTATAATGAGCCTAATGAAAATAGCAGAAAAACTTACCTTTAGGCTGTATCTAGTCTCAGGAAGAACCTCTCCGATGCTCATTCCTATTGCTACAAGAGCCAGAGGCACAGCGGTAGCTCCCAGCCAGCTGATGCTCGTCAGTAAAGGAGTGGGTATGAGACTTCCTAGCTGCGTGACATTTAGAAAGACACCCAAGAAAACTGCGATCACTGGTCCCTTCAGTAAGATCTTAGGATTGAGAGAAAATTTCCCAGAAAAGATCATGATGCCCACGGTGAAGATGGCTAGCTCCACTCCAAGGCTGTGGAGAAATAATGTGGCGAGAAGTTCAGAATCACCATAGAGTGACATGATAAGAGGCACGGCCATGTATCCATAATTTTGCAGCCCAGCAGCCACAGAAAACGATCTCCTGCCAGAGCCTTTGCCCATTCCTAGGAGGGGAGAAATGGCATGGGTTATCCCGAGCGAACAAACAATGATCCCAGCTCCGATACTCGCTAGTAAAGCCACTTTACCTACATCTGAGGCGACTTCACTCCCGATGATATTATGCAGAATAAAGCAAGGCATCAGCACATTCAATAACAACTTAGTAAGTCCACTATCAACCGCTTTATCGATGACGTTCCATTTGCGCAAGCCAACGCCCAGCAAGACGATGATGAATACCGGAAGCGTAGCGATGAGGACTGCGAGAATGTGACTTGTCATTTTATCGAGCGAACTATTTCATTTCTTACCCAGATAGACAAGCGTCAAGAAGCTTGGGTTTATTCTATACAATTGGTGAACTTCGTTTTAAATAAAGCCATGCAGCAGAGACCGAGACGCAACAGAAAATCCGTAGGGGTAAGGAATCTTGTTAGAGAAATTAGCCTCAGCGCGAGCGATTTTATTTATCCGCTATTCGTGCAAGAAGGCGATGCGAATGAAGCGATCGACTCCATGCCAGGTTGCAAGCGTTGGTCTATCCCAGGACTCGTAAAAGAAGCCGGGGAGGCCTATGCGCTGGGTGTTCCTGCCGTGGTGATCTTTCCCGCTGTAGATGATGTCCTGAAGAACCAGACAGCAGACGAATGCTGGAATGACGATGGACTCATACCGCGCGCGATCAAGGCACTCAAAGCGGCTCACCCAGATCTCGTAGTCGTCACTGATGTCGCTCTCGATCCGTATAATTCTGATGGTCACGATGGAGTTGTTAGAGATGGAGAAATTATCAATGACGAGACGCTGGAAATTTTAACTAAGCAAGCGATCTGCCATGCTAAGGCAGGTGCAGACATTGTTTCTCCGAGCGATATGATGGACGGAAGAGTCTCTGCGATCCGCAGAGGATTAGATGACGCAGGCTATGCAGAGTTAAGTATTTTATCTTACACTGTGAAGTATGCTTCAGCATATTACGGCCCATTCAGAGGTGCGCTAGACTCAGCTCCGAAGGCAGGGGACAAGAAGACGTATCAGATGGATTTCGCAAATGTCAGTGAGGCTGTTAGAGAGACGATTCTCGATGAAGAAGAAGGGGCAGACATGATCATGGTGAAGCCCGCTGGAGCCTATCTGGATGTCATTGTGAGAGTGAAAGAAAC
>CAKZMG010000141.1 GCA_937128235.1 uncultured Verrucomicrobiales bacterium | reverse complement strand
GAGTCACAAAATACGCAAAACTAGTCCTCTGAAGCCTTTTTTGTGGTTTTTGTGCCTTTTTGTGGCAATCAAAAAAATGTAAAATGGTTAAATCATAACAAGATTTTCCCTAGCTTGATCGCCCTGTAGTTAAACCCGAAATATGCTCCTTGCTTCTTCTCACGCTACGCTCATGATCTCGGCATGAGTGAGTTTCCTAAATTTGAACACGTCCGGCATAGACCACCATCAGAGCTGACTAGACCTAGGCCGCTGATTATCGCCTGCTCTCCGCTGCGGACCCATGCGAATCTTTCTACGATCATTCGGACTGCTGGGTGTTGCGGAGTGACTGAGGTGATCGCTACTGGGAACGCGAAGGTGAATCCTAAGATAGCTCGGGATGGTGCGGATAATGTTACGCTAACAGCCAAACGCTCACTGCTTCCTGTGCTCAAAAAGCTGAAACAGGATGGTTACCAATTAGTGGGGCTAGAGCAGACGACTAATTCCACTCCGCTCGGAGAATTTAAATTTCCTCACAAGACGGTGCTGGTGATCGGATCTGAGCGAGAGGGGCTCAATCAAGACACACTAGATCTGTTAGATGCTGTGGTGGAGATCTCTGTCTGGGGACTTCCCTATTCTTATAATGTGGCGACTGCTACGTCCATCTGTATGCACGCTTATTGTGCGCAATATCCACAGGGATAATAAGGGTTCTCCTAAAACGGATGCATGACGGATAGCCCAAAAAGCCCGTAACTAACCATTTCAGTCAGTTACGGGCTTTAGTAAAGTTTAGACAGTGATTACTGTTTATTTCTTACGGCGCATGAGCAATGCTAAACCACCAAGGCCGAGTAGGGCTGTTGATGATGGCTCAGGAATAGGAGCTGTCCCGATGAGTTCAAAACCATAAAGACCAGTTCTGTTTGGATTATCAATACCTCCCATTTCAATCGTCTGCGTAGTGCCTGTGAGACCAGAGAATACCATGTAGTCACCAGCCATACCTCCACCTGCTGATGCATCTACGAAGGTTCCGTTAAAGATCTGGCTAGTGTATGTTCTTGTGACTCCATCTACGGTGATACTGCCACTTCTGTTGCCAGCATCATCTCCTAAGTAAACGTAAAGGTCATAGGTTCCTACAAGATTTATGGCATCTAAAGTAACGAAAATCCCGTTTGTGGAGTTCCCTTCGATGTGCCCGTCAGTCATGTCACCAGAAGCGTCTTCTGCTGCTACTGTGCGTGAGCCAGTAGCTGTCTTACTCCAAGTTCCCTGAGAACTGTAGATGATGTCTGCGCTGCTACCCTCTGTACCTGAGATTGTGGTGGGTCCATCACCTCCCACTCCGTTATAGTTTGCTGTGACATCTGTAAATGTCGTTGTGCCATTGACGCCAGCTGCTGCACCAGCGGAAGTTCCTGCCTGAACGAGTAGTTGATCTGGAGTGGCACCTGGATCTGCATTGTTTGCGCGCCCAGAAAAGTTCGCAGCAATTGTCGCCGCATTAGCTACCCCTGCGAGGGTCATAGCGAGTGTGAAATAATAGTGTGGTTTCATTTGTTGTGGTTTATTAGTTTAATTTTTAATATGTGTTATATAACGATCTAATATTTATATACTACGGCCTATGATGTCAATAAGATACTAAGTTAAAATAATTCATTCTGTTTTAAAAAATAGAACAACCAAACTTTAGACGATCAACCTGTCATAAGAGATACAATTATTTACACAAATTCTCCTGAACTAGACGCTATCACTAAGAGGATCTTCACTTACTTCTCGAACCAAACTCATGAAATTTCTACTACCTCTATTCTGCTTATCTTCTCTGTTAGATGCTCATACCTTTGAGGTCAGCTACACCGTGCCTGCTGAAAAACCCATCTACACGCCTCGGGTTTATATTGCGCTGAGCCAAGGATTCCGCTCGCCTCGGACGCGGATGGGTGACTGGGGGAATCTGCCTATTTTATTTGCCATTGATGATCATGACAGGGATGGGAAGGTGACCATCGATGAGAAATGCATTTCAACCATACCGCATGGAAATGTGGAAGGTCGGTATAAAGTTCAGGCGGTGGTGAGGATCCATCCAGACTGGTTGCTGCCTGGAAGTGGCGAGGGAGACTTATATAGCGTTACGCAGCGAGTGGAATTTGTGCAAGGTGAAAAACAGAGTCTTACTTTCGTGGCGGATACGGCTGTGAAGGCTCCTGAATTTAGAAATGAGGGAGCTGTTCAGGATCATTATTTTAAGAGTGAGAAACTGAGTGCCTTTCATAAACGAGACTATAATTTGCGCTACTCGGTGATTCTTCCCGAGGGCTGGGATGAGACGAAGAAATATCCAGTGATTGTTTATGTGACCGGCTTTAGTGCGGTGCATCATACTTCTACTAGACGCATTAGTAGAAATTTCGGAGAGAAGGGCAAGCAGGCAATCATCGTGATAGCAGACGCGAACTGCCGCTGGGGGCATTCTGTGTTTGCGAACTCTGCGGTGAATGGCCCGTGGGGCGATGCACTCACCCATGAGCTTCTACCCCACATTGATAAGACATACGGAGGCGCGGGACCAGAGCACCGTTACATCACGGGTGTCTCATCTGGTGGCTGGACGGCTGCTTGGGCGATTGTCGCCTATCCGGACGCGTATGCTGAGGCTTGGCCAGTGTCACCAGACCCAGTGGACTTCGGGATGTTTCAGGAGTTGAATCTGTTAGATAGGAAGCCGGATCATTTATACCTCACCACGGAAAAAGATGAGCAAGTAGATCGCTGCATCAGTTTACCAATGCTAGGCTGGACATTTCAGAACATGGCAAACTATGAGCACGCGTTAGGACCAGGTGGTCAGTTGCAGTCTTTTGCTGCTGTATTCTCGCCGAAAATGAACGCAGACGGAACTCCTGACCAGTGGTATGATGTGGAGACTGGTAAGGTGGACATGAAGGTGACGGACTCATGGAAACCGTTTGATATTTCGCGCAAGCTGGAAGATGAGTGGAAGGTGTTAGGCCCAAAAGTTCAGGGGAAAATGCATTTTGGGATTCACGAGAAAGATATGTTTCATCTGGATCATGCTATCCGTCTGTTAGAGAAAAAATGTGAGAAGCTAGGCTGTGCCGCCACCTTTACCTACTTCGAGGGTGTGGGCCATCACATGCCACGGGAGCACGCTGAGAAAATGATGGATTCTGTGCTGAAGAGATGGAACGAAAAGTAACTTCGTCTAATCCCACAGTCTAAAGCCACCTTTAAACGCAGCTGAGTTATCCACTCTTCTGGCATTTTTCGGTA
>CAKZMG010000140.1 GCA_937128235.1 uncultured Verrucomicrobiales bacterium | reverse complement strand
TGATGGTGAGTTGGCTGTTGCGGTTCCACATAGGGAAATTTCATTTAATGATGAAGTCATGCCTATCCTTTCTGATAAATGTTTTCATTGCCACGGACCAGATGCGAAAAACCAGAAGTCTGACTACCGATTAGACACTGAAGAGAATGCTAAAAAAGTGTTAGAGAGTGGCAAGTTCGGGATTCTGGCTGGAGATCTGGAGGGGAGTTTGGTGCATAAAGCGATCCATAGCACGGGAGATGATATGATGCCGCCAGCGGATTCTAACAGAGTGCTAAGCGAAACTGAAAAGCAGACTATTGATGCCTGGATAAAGCAAGGTGCAGAATACACTGAGCACTGGGCTTATATCCCAGTTCCTAAAAAAATCGAAATTCCGAGAATTACATCTGAAGATGAATCCGAAAATGAGAATCCTCAGTGGGCAAAAAATGAGATTGATTATTTTATTCAGTCTCATTTTGACAAACAGAAACTGACACCGGCTGATGAGATTACGAAAGAGAAATGGTTGCGTCGCGTCACCTTTGACCTCACAGGATTGCCACCGACACTCGCTGAACTAGATGCATTTCTCGCAGATACATCTGAGGGAGCTTATGAAAAGGTGGTTGATGATTTATTTAAAACAGATGCCTATGCTGAGAGAATGACGAATGAGTGGATGGACGTCGCCCGCTATGCAGATAGCTACGGCTACCAAACTGACAGAGCACGCTTCGTCTGGCCGTGGCGAGACTGGGTGATCAACTCATTTAAGAAGAACCAAAGTTACAGTGAGTTTCTGACTTGGCAGGTGGCAGGTGATCTCCTCCCGAATGCAACCCGCGAGCAGATACAGGCAACGACTTTTAACCGCCTACATTCTCAAAAGGTGGAAGGTGGTAGTGTGGAAGAGGAATTCAGAGTAGAATATGTAGCGGACAGGACACACACATTTGGAACCGCATTTCTGGGACTGACGATGGAATGTAGTCGTTGTCATGACCATAAATACGATCCCATCTCGACTAAGAATTATTATGAGATGAGTGCATTTTTCGCAAACATTCCAGAAGCTGGGCTGTATTCTTATTTTAATCCATCAGCAGTTCCACCGCCAACATTGTTGCTTACGAATGATGCCCAAGAAAAAGATATATCCACTAAGTTCAAGGCACTTCATGATTCAGAAAAAGCATTTGCTGCGGCTGGATCGCCTCAGTCGGCTGAGTTAGCAAACTTCGAGCAATGGCTAACTTCTCGACCTGCGGCTCCGGCCTGGAAGGATCAGCTCGCTCACATGACCTTCGAGACACCTATTAAAGGAGGTAACAAGCAAGTGGCTGGTGTGAATGGAAAGGCGATCCAGCTAAGTGGCGATCACGGAGTGGGAGTGCCTGGAGTGGGTTTCTATAATCGGGAGCAACCACTATCGATTTCGTTTTGGATACGACCTACCATTCTGTTGGAGCGCGGCGTAGTTTATAAACAGTCTCGCTCATGGACAGATATAGCGAGTAAAGGCTATGAGCTGCTGATAGAGGATGGGAGGCTGAGTGCCGCATGGATTAACTTCTGGCCAGGAAATGCAATCAGGGTGAAGTCCACCAAGCCACTGCCTGTAAATCAGTGGACACATGTCACTGTGTGTTATGACGGCTCTAGTAAAGCAAAGGGAATTCAGCTTTACATCAACGGAATGTTAGATTCCTCCGAAGTGATAAGAGATAGCCTCACGCGCGAGATCCAAGGAGGAACAGATAAAAAGAACCAGCGACTTATCCTAGGAGAGAGAGATAGGGACAGTGGATTTAAGCAAGGTCAGCTGGATGATTTCAAAGTCTTTAGCCGCACTGTTTCTAATGCGGAAGCGAAGGAACTGTGGGATGGGAAGTCACTGACTACTCTTCTAACAAAAGCACCAAATGAGCTGACGGCAAAAGAGAAAGAGGAGCTTTTTCAATACTATCTCAGAAATCACTCAGAAGCTTACGCCAAGGCTCAACAAGCGCTCAGAGCTGCTCGTGTCGCATACTATACCGCGATGGATAAGACCACTGAGATCATGGTGATGAAGGAAACTGAAAAGCCTCGAAAGGTCTATGTGCTTAATCGCGGAACCTATGATGACCGCGGAGATGAGGTGACCGCAGGTACACCAGAATTTCTGCCTCCATTTCCTGATGGGCTGAAGAAAGACCGACTAGGTCTCACCAAATGGCTGCTCAAGGATGATCAGCCGCTGACATCACGAGTGACCGTGAACCGCTATTGGCAGATGATCTTTTCAAGAGGAATAGTGTCATCTCCAGAAGATTTCGGGAGTCAGGGATCACGCCCTACACACGCTGCGTTGTTAGATTGGTTAGCGCGGGACTTTATGGACAATGGATGGGATGTTAGACGTCTATTGAAAAAAATGGTTCTCTCTGCAACCTATCGCCAGAGCACAGTGACTTCCCCAGAAATGCGTGAACGGGACCCTAAGAACCTCTACTTGTCGCGGGGGAATCCAGCGCGCCTGAGTGCAGAGATGATACGTGACCAAGCGCTCTTAACCAGCGGACTTCTTGATATGAAAGTAGGCGGTGCCTCCGTCAGACCGTATGAAGTGGCGTTTGGATTGAAGCCGATGAAGCCAGATCATAAGCACGGACTCTACCGCCGCAGTCTCTACACCTGGTGGCAGATCACATCTCCCGCTCCAGTGATGACTACATTCAATGCATCCAAACGTGCAGTCTGCCGAGTCAGCCGTGATGTCACAGCGTCACCGCTACAAGCTCTCGTGCTACTCAATGGTCAGCAATTTGTGGAAGCAAGCCGTGCGCTGGGAGTGAAAATGCTGACTCAATATCCCAAGACTGAACAGCAAGATGAGATGGTAAATACAGTCTTCCGCACACTGACGAGCCGTATGCCGGAGAGTGATGAGCGCGAAATTTTCTTAGCACTCTATCGCGATCAGTTAGACTATTTTCAGAAGCAACCAAAAGAAGCTGCGGCTCTCCTCGGAGTGGGGCGTTTCGTTAAGTCTAAAACGATCGATGATGCTCACCAGGCTGCTGCCAGCATTCTTGTAAATACCATAATGAACCTAGACGAATGTCTCCTAAAACGATGAACCATTGCACCGGATACGAATCAACAATTGGCATGAGTCGCCGCAGTTTTCTCAATGGCCTAGGAATGGGCCTAGGTGGGCTTGCGCTATCTAACATTCTCACCCCAGAAGCATCCGCTGAGGCTTTAGCAGAGCGATTATTAAGCTCACCACAATTCGCACCAAAGGCAAAGCGGGTGATTTTTTTGTTCCAGTCTGGAGGACCGTCGCAAGTAGATCTTTTTGACTACAAGCCGCTACTAAATAAGAAGCACGGTCAGGAACTCCCTGATGAGGTGCGCAAAGGTCAGCGTCTAACAGGAATGTCTGGGAACCAAGCGAGTTTGCCATTGGTAGGGTCTCCATTTAAATTTAAACAGCACGGGGAGTCTGGCACCTGGATGAGTGATCTGCTTCCACATACAGCTAAAATCGCTGACGACATCTGCGTGATAAAATCCATGCACACTGAGGCGATCAATCATGGTCCAGGGATCACGATGATGCAGACTGGTTCGCAGCTTGCAGGCAGACCGAGCATTGGCTCATGGCTATCTTATGGGCTAGGTTCAGATAACCAAGACCTGCCATCATTTGTAGTGATGAATACCAAGGGAGCCACTGGTCAGCCGCTGGTTTCCAGACTGTGGGGAAGTGGATTTCTTCCAGGCAAGCATGATGGAGTGAGATTTCGCCCTGATAAAAACGCGGTGCTTTACCTGAAAAATCCTAATGGGCTCAGTGCCACGAATCGGCGTAAGGCACTAGATGCTCTTGATAAAATGCATCACAAACAGCTTGAAAAAACTGGTGACCCCGAGCTTGAAACACGCATCGCACAATATGAAATGGCATTTAGAATGCAAACTTCAGTCCCAGAAGTCACCGATCTGAGCAATGAATCAGAAGCGACTTTTGAGATGTATGGTAAGGATTCAAAATCACCAGGAAGCTATGCCGCAAACTGTCTCATGGCAAGACGTCTCGCTGAGCGTGGGGTGAAATTTGTTCAGCTCTACCATCAAGGCTGGGATCATCATGGTAGTCTGCCTAGTGGCATACGCAAGAAGTGTGCAGAGACTGATCAGGCATCTGCTGCATTGGTCAAGGATCTGAAACAACGCGGAATGTTAGACGATACATTGGTGATTTGGGGCGGTGAATTTGGGCGTACTAACTACAGCCAAGGAGCTATTTCTAATGGGAACTTTGGACGTGATCACCATCCAAGATGTTTCTCTATCTGGATGGCAGGTGGAGGAGTAAAGCCCGGTGTCTCACACGGTAGTACCGATGAATATGGCTACAACCTCGTTGAAGATGGGCAGGGTGTGCATGTGCATGATTTCCATGCAACATTAATGCACCTCATGGGGATCAACCATGAACAACTTACCTATAAATACCAAGGTCGTCACTTCCGTCTAACAGATGTCCATGGGCATGTGGTGGATAAAATTTTAACTTAGTGCCATACTAGCTAAAGTAGAGCTTGAGTAAAAAGAATGCGGAGATCGCCATCCCTACCCAGACGATGAATCCGCAGACTAGGGCCTTGCCTCCAGAGGTGAATAGAGCCTTGATGTTTACTTGGAGTCCAATGGCTGCCATTGAGACTGCGAGTAGCCATTTGCTCAGAAATGTTAGACCACTCACTGAGTCGTAAAATATTCCTTTAGCGGCGTGTGGGAAGAGGAGATTTGGGATGAAATTGTTAGATGCCAACACGGCAACTATCACAAAGCCCCAGACGAACCATGGGACGTAGGTGTGGAGTGCTTTTTTCTTTATACCTTCAACCTTCACTTTTTTCTTAGCAAAGAAAAACACACTCAACAGCACTACTGGAACGAGTAAGGTTACGCGCATGAGTTTCACTGCTGAGGCAATGGTAGATGCATCTCCACTATGACTCTCCGCCGCTGCCACCACTTGAGGAACAGCATGAATGGTAGAGCCAGAGAATGCTCCGTATAGTTCTGCGCTGATGGCTGGATTTCCCCAGATGAGAAATACGCAGGCGAACATGGCGAGCAGACCAATGAGATTTACCGTGCCAACTGCGAGCACCACATCATCTTCCTCAGACTCACTCACGGGTGCGACTGCTAAGATAGCACTACTCCCGCAAACTGCTGAGCCCACGCCTAACAGATAGGACGCCTTTTTACTGAGTCCTAACATTTTCCCCGCTGCGAGAGCCAGCACTACTGCAATGATCATGATGATGATGATGATGCCTATGAGTGGCAGACCGAGCTTACTAAGAATACTGAGATCCATCCGTGACCCCAGACAAACAATAGCGATGGGGATAAACCACGCTGCCACCCAGCGACATCCGGTTTTGATGGTGGATGAAATTTTCAGAAATGAGGCGGCGAGCATACCTAGAATGATCGCTAAAATAGAAACTCCAAGTGGGTGCTCTAGAGCTGCTCCCTCTATGGTGAATGGGGCAAAGGGTAACTCGCGCATGAACGCAGCTACCACAGTGATGAAGATAGCCAGAGCGCATCCAGGTAGAAGCTGCCATTTACTACCGCTGATTTTTTGCGGTGGCGAGATGTCGATGACATTGACGCTGGAGCTCCCTTCCATGGAGTCTAAAGAGAACAGCCCCTCAGTCTCTATCATTTCATAGAGAGTCTTACGCTTGCGTTTTTGTTGCTGTGGTTCTTGAGGATCAGGCATAGGCTATCTATATTCCGCTTCCATCCATGTGCCATTCATTGACTGGCTCATAGACTTGCGCAAATTTAGAATCGATAGAAAATGTCTTCATCTTCTTCAGCGGAGGTGAGTAGCAGTGCAGGGTCACCAGATCCTGACTCTGTTCTTGGAGGTTAGAAACCTGATGCGTATCTGAGTCCTCAGAGCCAATGACTCCTTTGCCGAAGTCCTCAGTAGAGATAGGCTTGATGTACCCACTTGGCGTCATTTCATAAATGGTCTCAGATGCGATTCCTGTAATCACTTTTACCCCGCAGATAGACTGCGCGTGATCATGGATAGGGCTGCGCTGACCGCTTTTCCAGCAGAGACAGAGTAGCTGCACATGCTCATTTTCAAACATCAGATTCCTGCGATAATGATTGCTGTGAAACTGCACATAGTCTCCGAGCTCTTCGGTAGAAATATCAAACGATTCCATTTTCTGCACCACTTCTTCTAGTGGCGGTCTCGCAGTTAACCCCTCCAAATATTCCATAAACGGAGCTATCTTTGGGTGATGTTTTTCTAATGTCATTTGCATACTGGCATATTAGCTTTAGATAAATACCATAGCCAGAATAAAAAAGACCCACATCAGAAGAGCTGTGGGTCTTAGGTGTTATTACTGTAATAGATTTTCTACTTCTTGATCCCTTCCAGCACCTTAGAGAGACCAGCGACTGTGCCGCCTATGTCTGCGAGGTTAGCAGGGAGGATCATGGTGTTGCCTTCTTTGGCTAGCTTACCAAATTCCTGCACATATTGCTCTGCTATTCTTAGGCTCACAGCATCACTTCCTCCTGGCTCATTGATGGCAGCTGATACTTGACGGATACTACCAGCGGTAGCGGTAGCGAGGAGCTCTATCTCCTGCGCTTTACCTTCCGCTTCGTTGATCTGTTTGGATTTTTCAGCCTCAGATCTCAAGATAGCGTCCTGCTTATAACCTTCCGCTATATTGATGCGAGACTCGCGGTCACCTTCTGAGTGTGCCACCTGAGCACGTCTCTCACGTTCCGCTCTCATCTGCTTCTCAAGAGCTTCCTTCACCGATTGTGGTGGTGTAATGTTAGCGATCTCATATCGGGTGATTTTGATCCCCCATGGATCACTCGCTTTATCGAGCGCTTCGATCAGGTTAGAGTTAATGGCATCTCGCTCCTCGAAGGTGCGGTCTAGCTCAAGTTTACCTATTTCCGAACGCAGCGTAGTCTGTGCGAGCTGTGTGGATGCGTAGAAATAGTTATCAATTCCGTAACTCGCTTTCTTAGGATCCAGCACCTGCATGTAGAGCACTCCGTCCACCTCGATGGTGATGTTATCTCTCGTGATACAGTTCTGAGGTGGCACGTCCATAGCGATCTCTTTTAACGAGTGCTTGTAGGCGACCTTGTCCACGAATGGGATTAGGAAATGGAATCCAGCTCCCAGCGTCTTGCTGTATTTTCCGAGTCTCTCTATCACGAACGCCTCTCGCTGAGGCACGATCCGTGCTGTCTTTATCACCGCCACGATGAGGAAGAGAGCGATCACTCCCATGATCACCTCACCAGCACCGAAGGCTAATATTGGTATTGTATTTATTGTTATCATATTTTTGTTGTTGTTAGTTTGAGTTAAAAAATTCTGTCTATTCTACCACGAGGTTGAGACCATCGCGCGCTATCACCGTGACCACATCTCCCACAGCGTGGGGAGTAGCACTGGTGGCGTTCCAGTCTGCACCTTTTAGCTCCACTTTACCACGAGTGGCTCCGCCAGGTATAGCCATGACGACAGTCACCTTTTGATGGATGAACTCTGTGCTCATTTCATCTTCCTCATGCTCGCTATCGCCCACGAACCATGATTGCACATATTTTCGTAGTGAGAAAAGACAAGCCAGTGACGCGATGCTGAAAATCATCAACTGCGTAGTCAGACTATCTGCTAGACCTAGCCAGCAGGCTATAGAGGTGATGATGGCACCCACTCCGAAGAATAGAACCACTAGCCCTGGAGCTGCAAATTCCAATAATAGGAGACCAGCTCCTATGAGAAACCATATTAATTTTGGATCAGTCATATATTGTTATGTTGTTGTTACGATCTGACTTTGGCAGATTTATAAATTTTGGCTATTACAAAGAAGAGCTGTAAATATAATTCAGTATTCTTTGGCAATTTAGAGTGATAAAAATATATTTTTTCACAGGTCAATAAGAAATGTTACGAGGAATAATCAGAAAAGAAAACTTCTTACTCTCAAGTTATTCACAAACAATTTTGATGTGTGTAAGTGCCTCATTTTACAGGTATTTTTGAGGTCAACATTTTCCCTCTAATTTATTTTATAAGTCTAATTCTGTTTGTGAATAACTTGTATAAAACTCATCCTAACAGTTTTTATTTTAACGTAAAAAACTAATAATTAGATTGTTGTGATTATGTTGAATAAATGGTTAACCTATCAATAACTATGTAAATCTGTCATTCATGTTCACAAATGTTCATTTGTATACATGAGAGATTATTTCTTTGTAAAACAAGAGTTTGCACCACTTACCACAAAGTTATTCACAGAGTTATTTTCTATTACAATGTATTTACTAACAGTAATCAATTGGCTGACGAAAACTAAAACTTGTCAGGAAAATGAATACTTAGCAAAGTCAGAACATGCAGAAAGAGCAGTTTGAGGAAGCTATAAATAGGATAACATCTCGGGACAAACGTTTCGAGCCTGAGGCATTTTTGTTTCTAAAAGAAGCCTTAGATTTCACGATCCAAGACGTCTCGGTAAAGTCACCAGAAAATTCTAAGCACGTATCGGCTAGTCAACTTTTACACGGATTTCGGGATCTCGCTCTGAAAGAGTTCGGACCGATGGCATCCACACTATTCAGTGAGTGGGGCATTCATCGCTGTGCAGACATCGGAGATATGGTATTCCTCCTAATCCAAGAAGGAATATTTGGTAAGCAGGACAACGACAGACAAGAAGATTTCGTAGAAATATTCACCTTCGAAAACGCCTTTGTTACTCCGTTTCTGCCACAAGGTTCTAGAAGCGTGAGTTTTTAACCCATGGTTGTTAGGTTTACAGATTTAGCATCGGCGAGTTTGTTTGCCTCTAGAAAAAATAGTGAAGGTTATTTTGCAGAGATTCTGCATTTCAATGCTGCGCATCTCTATGGACCATTACCTACGATGAGTTATGCGGTGCTGGTGTCGGAGCTTGCGGCAGAGGAGGGAGATGAAGTTCCTGATCATGAGGTTTCCATTCCTAGGCTGCTTCACATCATTGGGGTGGTGCTCTGTATGTTTTCCGTTATCACACTGAGTGTAGCACTAGCATTTTTTGCTTGGGTTATTTTTTGGTCAGCATTAGCTAAACCTGTAGAAAGCTTTGTCAGTATTGTAGTTCTTGCGGTAGTGATCTATCTGGCAAGATTACTCATCGTTCTTTATGCATATGGATTGGTAAAGATGATCCCAGTATTGCGTGATGCTAATAAATTTCATCACAAGCTAATTCAGATATTCATTATTACGATCATGATTTTCATCATTTTCACTACTCCAATTGGATAGTTTATCGATTCACGTAGCGTGTGAAGCTATATTCCTTAGGTTCGGTTGAGTCCTTTTTCCAAACAGTGATGTCTCTTGTTTGTGTCTGGTTTGGCTGATTTTTGTTCGCATTACGGTTACGTTTTCTAGCTAGCCCGTTCTTGATTTTCTTGATAAATGTCATGGTCTTAAATGTTGTGTTCGCACTTAAGACCCTTATACGTGGTATTTATTCACAAATATTTCATTTTATTTTGTCATTACACCAGTCTGTGAAACAAATGAGACGATAGCCAGAGTGGATCTTTATTAAATCAAGGCGTGATGAGGGAGTGATGCGAGCATCACGACCGAAGAACAACGCAGATTTTATAAAGATACGCCTGGCATCACTAACAAATGCGAAGCACAAACTGAAATTCTTACCATAAACTATCGTCTCTTTTGATTTGCAGATTGGTGTCATTCTATGAGTTGTTTCATGGTCTCTTCATTGAGGTCAATATTCTGAGTACTTCCATCGAGAATGTTATCCGCTAGTGTGTTTTTACGTCGTTGCATTTGCTGGATACGTTCTTCCACGGTTCCTTGGCAGATAAGCTTGTGCACCATCACGGGCTTGTCTTGACCTATGCGGTAGGCTCTGTCTGTGGCTTGGTTTTCTGCTGCGGGATTCCACCACGGATCATAGTGGATCACGGTATCGGCACCGGTGAGAGTGAGTCCAGTTCCGCCGGCTTTGAGTGAAATGAGGAAGACTTCTCCCTCACCGCCTTGGAATCTTTCTACTAAAGATTGCCTGTCTTTGGTGGCTCCTGTTAGAATCAGGTAACTGATGTCTTCTGCAATAAGGTGCGCTTCTATCAGAGCGAGCATGGAGGTGAACTGAGAGAAGATAAGCACGCGGTGGTTCTCCCTGCGTAGCGTCTCTAACAGATCGACTAAATAGTCAAATTTTGCGGATTCCCGTGCGTTCTGATTTTGTTCTAACAGAGTGGGGTGGCAGCAGATCTGGCGGAGCTTGAGCAGAGCGTCTAGGAATACCATCTGAGCCTGACCACCGCGCGCGATGATCGCCTGCCTCACTTGCTTATCCATGGTGGAACGCACCGTTTCATAGAGATCTTTTTGCTCGGTGTGGAGTTCTATGCTGTGAAGAATTTCTGTTTTAGGCGGAAGTTCCTTTGCTACATCATGCTTAGTCCTGCGTAGAATTAGAGGGCCTACCTTTGCATTGAGTAAATTGCGTTTTTCTTCGCTATGATCTTTTTCGATCGGGTTTCGGTAGTTCTCATTGAAGCTTTCTTGGCTGCCGAGAAGCCCAGGCATGAGGAATGAAAATTGACTCCAGAGCTCGCCTAAATGGTTTTCGATGGGAGTGCCTGAGAGACAGATCCTATGGGTGGAATGCAGCTCTCTAACAGCTTGTGAAATCTTAGCCGATGGATTCTTAATATGCTGAGCTTCATCGAGGATAATCTGGTGAAAATGCTGTTGTTTAAAATTCTCAAGATCTCTGGGGATGAGCGCAAATGAACTCAAAACAATATCCGAATGAGCGATTTCTTGAAATAAACGATGACGCTGAGATCCTTGTAAAATAAGCACCTTTAAGCTGGGCGCGAATTTAGCTGCCTCACGCTGCCAGTTCACCACTACACTAGTAGGAGCGACTACGAGTGAGGGCTTCCCGCCATCTCTACCTGTTTCTTTCTCCGCGAGGATGTGGGTCAGAGTCTGTAGCGTTTTTCCCAGTCCCATGTCATCAGCGAGGATGCCGTTGAAGCCAGATTTTGCGAGAAACTGCATCCAGTAATACCCATCTAACTGATACTCTCTGAGCGTGGCTTTGAGACCAGTGGGCAGGGGAGCTTTATCTATCTTAGTGAATGACATTACCCGCTCTGCGATTTCTTCTATGTCATCTGGAGCTTCTATTTCTATCTCCTCATCGCCAGCTAGAAGCGCGGCTTCTAGTTTCTGAAGTTTAATGGGTCCATCAGTGAATTTAAATTCTAAGATCTGTCCGAGTGTGGTCAAAATATGACGGAATCTTCCCACAGGAAGCGCAAGGCCACGGCCATCTGGAAGAAACACGAGAAACTCCTGACCTAGAGGTAAGTTTTCTGTTAGAGTGAGGAAGTCATTATCTAGCAGAGTGGCTAGTATTGGCTGGAGTTCAAATTTCTCACCATCAATCTCAAATCCTGCTGAGAGATTAAACCAGCCTTTGCCTTCTTCTACTATTTCAGCTTGCCAGGTATCTGTCCGAAAAATCAGCGGTTTAAGACCTACGTGAGGCGAGAGCTGCACCGTCCAGCCGCGTTTTTCTAGTGCGGGTATAGCCTCATGCTGAAATCTCTGCCAGTAGAAATCCGGATGCGACCATTGCTGCTTATCTGGCGCGTAGAGTGTGCCTTTGTGGGGTGGTGCGGCGGTCTTCTTTAGGCTGGGAGGAGGTTCCTCAGCCCCTGGTAAAAGGTCCAGCGCATAGAGTGTCTGAAGTGCCTGCATTTCCTCCGTGCGGTCACGCGGTGCGCGGATGTTTCCAGCAGGATCTAAGGGGTAGATCTGGTCTTTGTATTTGGCATACGCATGGGCGTAAATTTCCGGGAGATAGGCCAGGCGTTCCCCAGCAGGCTTGCGCTCTATGCGGAGGAGAAAACTTACCTCTGATGATTGTTTTGCGGGAGTTTTTGGTGAGACTGATATTTCTGGTACTTCCGAAGGAGCTGTTAGAGTCTGCTGAGGAATTTCTCCTACCACATCACCGAAGGCTTTATCCAGACGCTCACCGTTCCCTCGGGCTAAATGGATCAGAGTGGCTGCGCTGTGTGGGCAATTGATCTGTTGATCACATGAGCATGATGCATCTAACATCAGCGTCCCATTTTCTTCCCAGAGAGCGATGACAGCTTCATGCTGATGCCCACTTTTATCCATCACATAGCCTATCAGCTCAGTATCTCCAGTATCAAGAATAGTAGCAGTTGACTGGGCTACCAGCCTGCCATGTGCTAGCTTTTTTCCAGCGGTGAGTGCTCCAGAGGCAAAGGCATTCTTCCAGTCCTCTGCTTGGAGAAATTCTTCGACATCTTGTTTCGTCATGCTCACGTCATAGATCTAGCATGAGATACGCAGGATGGCAATGCACCCTAGATTTTAATTCCTACGCGTCCGCCTCAAGATGAACCCAAAGCCGGCAATCATCAGAAGAGAGGATCCGCTTGGTTCTGGAATAGCGGAGCCGTGAGTTGCTATGTGAGCTTCTATTTCTGACTGGTATTCATCGAGCTGAGCGCTGTAAATAATATCGGGATTTGCTGCCGTATCTACGGCTATCATTATCCCGGCTAGAACCCATTCAGATCCAGTGTCGTGAAATACTCCGCCGCCCGAGTCTCCTCCTATGGCACCGCCTTCACCTGTTGTAGCGGTGTCATAGTCAGCAGAAAATGCGACTACGTGCCTTGAAACAGGATCTCCCAAACCTAAAAGAATGTTCTTTGCTTCTACGTTATTGGTTCCCCAGCGTTTGATGCGGCTAGACCCCACATCGCCTCTACCTATCATGGTGATGGCATCACCAGCAGTTACAGATCCTATCGAAATAGTTGGAAGTCCAGGAATGACTGTTTCTAATCTAAATAATCTGAGGTCTATTTCAGGGGCTGTAGGGTAAGTAGAGGCATCTGAGAAATCTAGTGTGAGACCAGAAGTAGTATCCACAGTATAAGCTGTGCCTTCATGCTCAACGGTTGCCACTGGGATGCCAGCCGTCTCGTTGTAAACGTGCTTTGCCGTTAGTATCCATCCTCCACCAAGATAAACTCCAGATGAATTTGACTGATCAAGCACCTTCAACACGTTAGGGAATGGAGCTCCAGAAACAGGAGCTATTTCATGATTAGTGATACTGCCCCCATCAGGCGTATGAATAATGACAGCCTGCAGTGCCTGAGTGGCAAGAAAGACTGATGTAAGAATAAAGGTTTTAGCTAGCTTCATGGTGATTTTTCTTTTTAAAATTAGAGTTTGATGGGAAGTGAGCATATTTATAAAAACGAATGTGCTTAATTATAGCAAGCTTTAAAACGGATGTGAAAGTTTGTCAGTCTTCTAGGGACCTCTGGTAACCTTATTTAGTTCATTGAATTGTATGATTGATTTCTAGTCGAAAGGTTTTAAAGTATGACTAATATGTTCAAGAAATCTATCAACCCACTTTATTTAGGAATGGCGAGTTTAGCGTCTTTTTCTATGATTGCATCAGCTCAGGAGACTGTGGATGCTCAGAAGAAAAAACCGAACATCGTCTTCATCCTCGCAGATGATCTAGGATACGGCGAGCTAGGCTGCTACGGGCAGCAGAAAATCAAGACTCCACACATCGACAAGCTAGCCACAGATGGGATGAAGTTTACAGCGCACTATACTGGTGCCCCAGTGTGTGCGCCTGCACGCTGCGTGCTGATGACTGGAAAACACCTTGCCCATGCCGAGATCCGTGGAAACCGTGACTCAGGGAACGGTAAGAAATTTCCAGGTCAATGGCCGATCACCGCGGACGCTTTGACAATCGCCGAAGTATTAAAAGATGCAGGCTACACTACAGGTGGATTTGGTAAATGGGGGCTCGGTCCATCAGACACTTCAGGGTCACCGATGAAGCAAGGATTTGATCGCTTTTATGGTTACAATTGTCAGCGAAATGCACACAGCTTCTACCCACCATTCTTAGACAGTGATGAAAACGAAGTCGTGATCAACGAAAACCCTATCCCAGGACACGCGCAGAAACAGAAAGGTCCAGTGAGTGCAGATGACTACCGAGCTGAACTCTATTCTTCTGACCTAGTGCTAGAAGAAGCGGTGAAATTTATCGATAAAAATAAGGACAAGCCATTCTTCCTCTACCTACCATTCCTAGAACCCCACGTCTCTATGCAGCCACCAAAAGTATGGGTAGATTTTTATCCTAAAGAATGGGATGATGAGAAGCTCGGTGGTAAAGGCGTTTACCGTGGACAGTGCGGTTACCTACCCCATGACAGACCACGCGCAGCCTATGCAGCGATGATCTCAGACTTAGATGAGCACGTAGGAACCATAGTAGATAGACTAGAGTATCATGGTCTAACAGATAATACCATCGTGATCTTCACCTCTGACAATGGAACCACCCATGGAGGCAGAGATCCTAAGTTCCACATCGGTGGATGTGATGCAAAATTTTTCAACTCCACAGCGGGGCTGAAAGGTTACAAGGGCAGCTGCTACGAAGGCGGTATTCGCATCCCATGTATTGTGAAATGGCCAGGAAAAATAAAGCCAGGATCAGTTACAGAAGAGCCAACTTATTTCCCTGATTGGTTCCCTACTTTAGCCAAGATTGGCTCAGCAAAAGTGTTACCTGAAGCTGAATTAGACGGCATCGATATGAGCGGTATTTTCCAAGGAAAAGCAGCACCAAAACGCCATGAGCTCATGATCTGGGACTTCCATAACTACGGTGGCATCATCGCTATCCGTGACGGAAAATGGAAGGCACTACGTAGAAATTTACTCAAGCCAAATGCGAAAAATGGATGGGAACTCTATGATCTAGAAGCTGACATGAAAGAAGAAAATAACCTCGCAGCCAAGCATCCTGAAATAGTAGATCGCTTAGAAAAGGCGTGGCTAGAAACCAGAACCATCGAGCCAGACTTCACTATCCCACGCGTGGATGGGAAGAAAGAGATCAAGTAGTAATCATTGTACAGCAACTAATAACATGAGCGCATTTCTTATTTAGGAAATGCGCTTTTTTTGTCCGTTATCAGATCTGAATCCCAATAAATAGATAGAGACCCAATAACTCATACTAAGAAGAGGGAAAAAATAGAAAGATTATGAAAACGAACAAAGTAAAGAAGACCGCTCATGCAGCGAGTAAATTAATAATAGGATCAATGCTCTTAGCCACTCCACTGATGGTTAGCTGTGACTCTAGTAGTAATAGTAGCAGCAATAATACAGATAAACTTGGCCCAGGATCGACTACCACTGAGACGATACAGAACTTGGAAAGGCTTACTGTCGGTGATGTGATACCACAATCAGTAGGTGATTCTCCGGAAGGTATTGAGTACAGAGCTTCAACCTCATTACTATCAATTTACGGTATACCTCTAGCTGAAATGAACCCAACTTTTAGCACTAACAACCCAGGCTGTGTGGGATTTTTTTCCGATGCGAATGGGGATGCTGTCCCTCTCATTCATTCTGTCGCTAGATCGGAAATTATTATTACGGAAAGTGTAGATACGGATAATAAACCTGTTTTCGATGTCATCTTTCCACCTATTATTGTGAATGGCGATGGTGTAAATACTACGGCAGGACCTCACACAATTAATATCACACTTCAGTTCGGATTTGTGGACGATGATAACCAGCTAAAACTAGATACTCCAACAGTTGCGGGAGTGCATGAGGTCGACTACTATAAGCTGAAGATTACCTGCGATGGTCATATTGTAAGTGAAATTCAACCTCCACAGAGAGGAGAGGGCACCTACACGTTTTAAAAAAAATAAAATTTAGTAACTATGGTTAATATCGTGACTCATTACTTGATGAGGGTCACGATATAGCAGTGAAAAAAGACTATTTTTTCACAAGAGGAAAAAAGAGGTCGGTTTTCCAATCTGCGATTTTGATTTTTTGGTTCACAGCCTTGGAACGAATTAAGCTGAGGTTCCATTGCTTGGTGTTTTTTACTTTTTCATACTGAGTGTTCTTGAGTAATTTAGCCAAGGGTGCTGGAAAGTCTTGAGATTTCACGGACACGTTCTCGGATTGATAATCTCCTCTGAGAGTTATCTTATCAAGTGATTGAGACTTCCCCACAGCTAGTTGCGCGAAGATTGGATCACACTTCTTGCTATCGATTTTGTCTTTAGTAAACATCCACACATTCACTCCGAAAACTCCCTGTCTAGAGCTAAATTTAAGCGGGAAATATGGTTGCTCAGACGCGAAGGACAAATGCAGAGGCTTGATAGCTCCGGCTCCAGGAACAGACTTCTTCGTAGCTGCAGGATTCACTTTTACGCAGAGAAAGGTAAAATTATTCTCAATAAAATATTTCATGTGGGCCACATCTTCTTGAGGGAATCCATTGTCATCTAACCATTTATTGAGCCCCTTGATAGCATGCATCCCGGGCTGGATCGTGTATGGTCCTATTTTCACCTCATCACTGAGAAGGATTCCATCTAATGTGCGAGCTTTTCTCTTCGAATCAAAGCTATTAGTTGGCGGGCTGACATTTACCAATGGATCAGCCCAGGCAAATGTCTTCTTAAAAATACTCCGTTCAGCTAGCGTATAGTGATCGGGCTCATTTGGAACAGTGATGACCCAAGCGAAAGTCTCAGGAAGCTTTTCGCCCTTATCTGGTCTGAGATTATACTTTATCCCGAGGACTAATTCCTCACGTCCGTCTGCATGAAACATCACAGCTTCATGCATGTTCTGACCTATTTCTCCCTTGTAGGTCTTAGGTGCCATCAGGCAAGCTTGGGATAATGTAGTTGCACTAATGAGAAAGGTAGAAATGAGTTTGGGTAAAATAAACATAGTATAATCAATAGACGATAAACGGTGATTTTGTGACACTAAAATTATTTTTTTAATCTGTTAGATTGCGTATGTAGAAAACTGTGATAATTATTTTCCATCATGTTCAAGCAATTCAACATTTCTATTGTGCTTCTTGCACACGTTTGATCCAGATTCACAAGAGAGATTTTTTTAATCCTCAAGAAACTGGCTATTCATCTCGTGTGTCAATAGCCCGAATCAATTAACCGCTGAGTTACTTTATAAACTGAGTGATATTTCTTTGCTAGATTTCAACGCAAAGAACCTAACTAAGAACATTGTATCACTATGCCGTGTTCTTGGAATTATAACGATAGAAATTAGTATGAAACGATTTTCAAAGGTGGTGCGTCACCCTCATAAATTGACGCAATGGTCAGCTGGAATAAGAAAGAAAGCTGATAAGAATAAAAAGAAAGCCAGAGTGATGTTCTGTGAGGAACATAAAGTGACTACTGATGATATCCGCAATAATGTGGATGGATTTAGTGATACTAGAAGTATCTGCCGTGCGTGGGATTCCCTTAGACAAGCAAGTAATGATGTAGAGACATTAATGAATCTGTTAGAAGTGTTGTTAAACTCTTGCGTGAATCCATGCGAGTGTGTTTGTAGAGCGGTAGAACCTCAGGGAGACATCCGTTCTATGATCTGTGATAAGCACCTCGTGTGCCAGCTGCTAGTGAAGCTCTCTGGTCACTGGGAAGAAGCTATCGATATGTTTAGCTTGTCAGTTCCTGTGCGTGAGTCTCTGATGAAGCATAAACCAACACTAGTAAAAGGTGTGAGCGTGGAACTGCTCAGACTTATTGGCTGGACATCCGCCCTCGGTGAGGAAGAAATTTCTGGCTATCACTTATCGGTGCTGATGCCGTGGCTAAACCAGCAAGAAAATCTAACAGCTAGAATTTTGTGCGATGACTGGGAACGCTTACCGAATCAATTTACAGGTAAGGTACTGTTTGCCTTCAGTCATCATGAGGCATTGCGTAGCTGGATGGATGCACTGCTCACATTGAGTAGTCAGGATGGTAGCTATCTGCTCTGGGTTCTGTTAGATCAGGGCTTTGAAACTAAAGTGATGTATGATCATGTGGCACCTATTCTCTGTGTGGCGTTTTACCAGAGACGAGCTCTAGGCTATAATGACAGGGTGATTCAGTTTATCATGTTTCTACTCAAAGGAATCTCTGTTTCTAGATTAAATTGTCTTATTCATCTAGAAGAGCATATTGGAAAACGAAAGAGTGATAACTACGCGAGCTATCAAGGCTTAGATGATTTCGATGTGATCCAACCGATGTTGGATTATTACACGCCGGATGATACGCTTGAGATCTGGGGAGCGGACTTTAGTACAGAGCTGTGGAGCTACTCGGTGGATAGAATGCAACACTATGATTTAGATAAAACAGAATCCAAATACTTTGCTAAACTGATGCGTAATCAGTGTGACTATCTTACAAATAATCAAGAAGCGATGCATTGGTTTATTGATGCTTCAGCATTGGCATTTAAAACAGTGGATCAGAAATTTTATGGTAAGCTTGAGGGCATTTTATATTACAGAGTGAACTCCAATGAGAGTCTTACAAAATGGCAAGCGATTATGAAAATGGCGATGATCTTATGTTCGCCAAAAATGGAAGCCAAGAGCAAGCCAGATCCATTTCTGCTCCAGCTAGATATAGAGGAAGCGGAAGGACTATTTCTTAGTAAACTATTACCTAGCGCATGGCAGCATATAGATCACTTCTGTAGATCTGGAAACCGAGCAGAGCTGATGGCTGAGGGATTAGATAGATGTTTTGATGCCAAAGAAAACTATATCTCTAATGTTATCAGAGGGCTCAATGCCGCTCCCAGCACTACGCTCAACACGCTAGTGGCTCTGGGATCATTTCCTGAGAATGATATCTCAGATGTATTCCGCTGGCTAGAATATCATCCACTCTACGGACAGGATGAGTCAGCCATTTCTCAGAGATGCTCTATAGCGGTGCATTTTTCTAATGAATACCCATCGGTTGATCTGCCTAGGAAGCTCATTAAAGCATTAGAAAAAAATGCTGAGGCAGCTGCTCTAAGGAAAGAAGTGAAAGCTAAGGAAATGCTCAAACTAGAAGCAGCGGAAATGCGCATGGTGTTCACCGCCATCTCAGATCATCTTAGTGAGACGATGCAAGCCGCGTTACACCCTCAGGCAGCAGGGCCGGTAGATACGCATTCTATCTCACTTGTGAACTCTGCTAAACGTAACCGGAGAGGAGGAAAGCGAGCCTTGAGAAAATACAGCGCAAAAGGAGAATCTGCTAGGCTGCTTCATCCATCTAACATTAACTGGCTGAGAAATCCTAAATCATTCTGGAGGCCAGCTGTCTGGATGAAAGGTGTGAGTATGAAAATGGACATCGATAAAATAGGCGAAGTCACTATCGAGACTGAGCACAGGTTTGAAGAAATTCTAAAAATGGGCACCTACGTTAATAGCTGCCTCTCTTTGGGGTCATTTAATCAATACTCCGCTATCGCAAACGCCCTAGATGCTAATAAACGTGTGCTCTACATGCGAGATGCCAATGGTCAATTTTTAGCGAGACAGCTATTAGCCATCACCAAAGACAGAAAACTAGCGTGCTTCGAGGTGTATCAATCTGGCGGATGTAGTGACCGTCAACTTATCCTAGATTTCTTTTCTGCGGTAGATGTAGCTTTCGCAGAAGAGCTAGGCGTAGTGATCCAGGTAGAACAGGAATACGAAATAGAAAAGGTAGTCTGTAAAGAATGGTACGATGACGGAATCTGGAATCCATTAGAAAGCGAACAAGCTTCATAAAAAAATAATCTGTTAGAGAGATAGCGGAGATCATTGCTATATCTTATTTTACTGCAATTAGATTCGGATTCTGAGAGCTTGCGGTGAAAAAAGATATAGTTTTGTCTTGCTATTTATTTCAATCTGTGCTAGCCTTCGGCAACTTCAACACAAACCATGTTACAAACAAACTTCATATCAACATCGAACCTGAACTCACAGGTCTGTATAGATTCCTTTACAGGGACACAGACAGGTGGAAATTCATGGTGTGGTATGAGCGCGGTAGCAGGGAAACCAGAGCAATCAGAGCGAAGTGCAGTGTCAGCCACCATGTATCCCATGGAGAAACTCAGACGAGAGATTAACCATAAAGATAACCAAGGAGGTGCGCATTCAGTATAGATAGAACCTATATAAAATAAGGAACTATGCTGACTCGCTCTCCAAAACGGAAGCGGGTTTTTTGTTGCCCAAAATTAGCAACGATCATTCAGTTTACCAATCAAACAAGAAGTATCCAATCATTTAAGAAAATATCAGGCGTGAATAATCCGCCAAAGCATAAAAAAATTTAATACAAACTACATAGCAAAATACTGAGGTTAGCCTCCACCAGCTGTAACTGGTGAAGGCCTCGGATTAGACCGCTGACAAAATAATTGTCCTAAAAGCAGCCAATCAACGTGAAAATAGATTACGCTTTTAGATGCAAATTGTCAAGTAATAGGGAGACCTATGTCTAATTACTTAGTTAATAATAAGAAATCAACGAGTTTTATTTTGTGTCTAAAAGGTATCCAATGGGAGGTGAGCCTGAATCACCAAAACGTCCGCCTGAGAAATCCTGCGGCTGTGGCTCGAAAAGAGCGGCAAGGGTGTTCGTTTCTTAAAAAATGAAAAGATAACGACTCATGAGACCTCTAATTTAACTCACAGCATTTCCATGCGATGAGGCCAACCTATAATTAAATAATAAAAAACAAACTACGAGTGCGAAGGCGGATCCTTGATCTTCCAGATCGCTGCTGTTGAATCAGCACAGGATAGTAAAGGTGATGGCGATTCCTGGTAAATTTTAACTGAGCTTAATTTAGATCATCAATGAGTCGTTAGGCTTACGGAACTAATCAAAACTTCTAAATCACGAAGAAAAATCATTTAGAAACAAGGCAGATCATTGGTTGCATAGTGGGCTATCCAATCAATGATCGAACGAAGTTTCTGGATGATTTAGCAAGTGAGTTAGAAATTTTAATTTGATCCGTGAGCCTTACTAATAAATACGAAACTGCGCAGGGCATCAGCATGCAGGAAGGATTCCAAACCCTTCCATACTGGGGGCAGCACCTAGACTGCGTGGTTCATTTATCATTTAGGATGTGGTCATTTTGACCGCATTGTGAGGTCTCAGAGGGGATCATAGTAGCCAATGAGTGACTACATTCTAGATGTTAAATTCTAAACTTAAATGGCGGCTTGGCGTCAATAGATACGCGTGCTGAAAGGTGCGTAAAGGGGCAGCATTCCTGTATGTCCGCCCAGTGTAATGCTGGGACATCTAAGCAAACCTAATCCAGAAGAGTCAGAGCGGGTAATACCTGACTGGCGCTATGATGGAAGGTGGGAGACGCTCCTGGCAGGGATGGCAAATGCTCAACTGTTAGGTAGGTGTAGCAACCTACAGAGTCTCTATGCAAACATCGACATCTGAGGGTGAAGGGCAGACGGAGTTGTGCGAGGTGTGATCGCTTAGTGCTTTTCGTCAGTTTAGAGGTGAGAGTTTTTAAAATAACTCAAGTCTCAACAACCATAACCGCTGTGACAGCAGTGGAGATACGAGGTGTGTAGCATTCTGTTGCCCAAAAGGCAATGGACCTACTGGACGTGCACATCTTCCAGAAGGAAACTACATTTATAGCTCAGAAGTAGAGCGAATGACTTCAAATCATTTGGTCCAGGGTGCAAATCCTTGTTTATGTTCCATAAACGCAAAGACGCGTCCACTAGTACATGAAAATGGCTTAATTCCTAAGCTCAAACGAGTAATTAGGATCCAACGAGACTCGCAAGGTATCCGCGGATTGATAGGAAACCGCACGTTGAGGTTAGCGCCTCTTTACTGCTCGCAAGGCAGACGGTAGGTAGAATATCGAATAGTGTGCTAGGATAGGAGAAAAGCTACTCCTCTAACAAAAGCAGTCATGTAGAAATACTTAGCGTGAGTCACATCGTACTCAGCTAAGTGGAAGAGCAGGGAAGGCCAGGCAAGCAGCCTGAGCGATACTCCTGCGCAAGTTTCTATGCAAGAGGTGTACTTCTCAACCTACCAATTTTCCTAAATTGGGAGCACATGTTCCATAGTGGCGACGTTGCCTTGCAAGTAATGTGAGTTGGGTGCAAGTCCCATTGTTTCCACCAAGATTTATTTTATATAGCGAGGTGAATGCTGGTATTCAAGGCGGTCTCATACGCCGTTTCTCGTGGGTTCGATTCCCATCCTCGCAACCAATTTTTTATCAAACACATCCTTGGTGAAACTAGGATCACGCTGGGCTGTTAACCCAGAATTCATGGGGCGGAGCCATGAGGATGTGCCAATTTTTATAAACGGGAGGTAACTCAGTCTGGTCAGAGTGCGGCATTTGGATTGCTGTGGTCATAGGTTCG
>CAKZMG010000139.1 GCA_937128235.1 uncultured Verrucomicrobiales bacterium | reverse complement strand
GCCACGCTACCTACTGATGACTGACCATTCTGAATCATCGTCTCTGTGCGGACCCGCTTGCCCACTCCGAACGATTTCTGAAACACCTTATTCAACACACCGCCAGTAGCTGTAGCCTCTAGTGCGTATTGATACGCTTTCTTTACCTGACCGAAAATTTCCGTCTCACCTAGCACCATCGAGTCTAGCCCGCTCACTACCCGGCAGAGATGTTTCATCGCTTCAACTGACTGGCACTCGTAAAAATGTGCCGTATCATCTGCATCAAATCCGAGGTTTTGTTTCACTCGGAGTTCTGCATCTGTTAGATTCTCATCCTCCGTAGCCACGTAGACCTCCATGCGGTTGCACGTGGAAATAACCACAGCCTCATTCACACCATCTAGCGTAGTTAGCTGATGGCTTCGCTGACCCAGACTATCCATAGGGATAGAGAATTTCTCCCGCACCTCCACAGGAGCAGTTTCATGATTTAGTCCTAAGCAAAAAAGATTCATTTCTAAATTTTCAAGACTAGAGAGCAGCAAAAACGGATAACGATGCTACAAAAAGCACCACGACAAAAACAGACATTTTCTTAGGAGTTACCCCCCTCACAAACCATTGCCCTAGTAGCAAAACATAGGCTACCCAGACTGCCTTAGCCACCCACAAATGCACACCTCCACCCTGCGAGCGCATCATTAATCCGCACGCTAGCCCCACGGTCAAAAAACTTACCCCTATGACCGTCAGCCTCACCACAGACTTCACGATGGTGTGGAGTGGCGGCATTTTTTTGAACAAACCAGAGCTGGTATCCCGAGTCTTGAGAAGCCTGTCTAGAACCAGAAACATCACTGCAGAAATAGCACCCAGAGCAAGCGCACCGTAGGATAAAACTGAGACCGCTGAGTGCATTTCTCCCCAGTAGTCCACGTTGGTTTGCTTAGCAGGAGCAGCATCTAGCATCCCTGGGATGACCGCCGCCAGTAGCATGACCGTCACCACTGGTGCTGAGAACATACCTAGTAAAGTGACCCGATAAGCTGAGCCCACGATGAGATAAAATAAGCTCAGTGACCACGCCAGGAAAACTAAGATTTCACCCGAATCTAACAGCGGGCAACTAGCTCTCTGCTCGCCCCGCATCCCTAACCACATCAGCTGAGCCAGGAAGCTCAGAATCATTAAAACCACCGTCCAGCGTGTGCGTCTTCTTTCCGTGATGATGGATCGCACGCCTAGCACGCCAGCCAATCCTGCTAGAATGGCTGCTATCACTAGCGTTAATGTCATCGTGCTCACCCCCCTCCAATGCTACAGACTAGAGATATTTGCAAGGATTTGTTAATGAATAAGGGGAAATCTATGCCTAGGCAAAGCATGTCTGCGACGCGATACAGAATTTACAAAATTCTTCATAATGAACAGAATGTTTCTATTACGATGAAACGCTCCCAAAGTTGATTTATCCCATTGATTACTTGTTCTTAAAAATGATCGCGTGCTTACCTACATGCCACGTCACTCCGCCTCGACGACAGATTATGGTGAGAAGTTCTTTCATGCTGACATTGCGCATTCTCAACTCACCTATTACTCTATCGCTTAATGCATCCTTCATTGGAACCTCATCACCCATCATAGTTGTTGTATCCCGCACACTTGTATTTCTGAAGATAAAACTTACCCCTTTCTTCTCTGGCTCTAACTCACCATCTAGCTCTCTAGCTCTTGAGCGCATGAAATTTATTCCGTCTCGCAAAGTCGCTTCTTTTTCGAAATCTACAACATCCAGCCTTATCCCTTCCAGCTTCTCACGAGTGAATGGATGTTCAGACCTATTTACCTTTTCCAAAACCAGCTCACCATCAAGAACCCGCCAAGTGTGTCCAGTTCTCATCAACACGACATCTAGAACTTCGGCTAATGATAAACTTTCAAACCCAAATTCATCTGTTTTTTTGGTTTTGATTTCATTAGGAAGATTGATTAGCCAACTATTTAGAATGGATGCTGCTTTAGAGGAAGGATCAGATTCTCGTAGCCTTAGAACCAGAGTTTTTAATATATCTTCAACTGATGTCTCTACATCGAATCTATAACGTCCAAGACGAAGTTGTTCCATATTCTTGATCAGCTCTTTATCCTCATTATTAAATTCTGAAGTCAACCCCATATCAGTATCATATTCAGTAATCTTTAGCTCATTCTTTCCTAATTCTAGTTCTTTATGCGTTCCTCCTATACTCTTAGTTGAAGTGCGCAAATTTACAGGATTCACTATGAGGTGTTTCCCCACATCACTATAATCAAAATAAACCATCCCGTCCTCATCCAGTTGAGACTTTTCCCCAACACCGTTTACGATTATCATCACATTCTCATTGCTAAGAACCGTTCCATTTAAAGAAATCTGCGCTCGTGGCCTTAAGACTAAATGAAGCGCAATCAAAAGCACTACCACCAGACTTAACATTAGCCATTTTTTGTTTTTCTTCATTGGTTCTAACCTATAACATTTCTATCGTCTTTGCAGTATTAATAACCTCCGAGAGATGATAGAATTTTCATCAAATCAACGTAACTATATAGTATGAAACGATTTAGTGTGCTATTCCTCCTGCCCTTTCTCTATTTACTTGTTGCCCACGGTGAGCAATCCACAGAGCATCAAACACTCAAAGCCAGTTCAACTGGAGCCAAAATAGTAAATGCGGCGAAAGATCAGATCGGCAAAACCACTTGGTATGACCCGGAATATAAAGAGATCCCTTATCCTATGGGTGACATCCCAATTGAGAGAGGAGTCTGCTCAGATGTAGTAGTGCGTGCCCTCCGAGATGCCTTGAACTATGACCTCCAAAAGCAAGTCTACCTCGATATGCGCAAGAATTTCTCCAAATACCCAAAAATCTGGGGACTACAGCGAGCCGACCGCAATATCGATCACCGCCGCGTGCCAAACCTCATCACCTTTTTCAAGCGCAAGGGCATCTCATTACCAATTACTCAAAACCCTGCAGACTACAACCTGGTGATCTCGTCACCTGCAATGTAGGGAACCGTCCACACATTATGATAGTTAGTGACCGAGCAAGCGCAGACGGCACACCGCTCATCATCCACAACATCGGATCAGGCACCAAGGAGCAACACTCACT
>CAKZMG010000138.1 GCA_937128235.1 uncultured Verrucomicrobiales bacterium | reverse complement strand
CGTCTGATCGGTAACTACTCTCCTTTATTTAGCTTGTTCATTGAGAGATTTTTCAAGCCACTTGAAGAAAGTATGTTGATGTCAGTTATCTTCTGAATCCTGTTAAAATTTAAAAATTACTGACCTTCATTACTGCTTGAGCCAAAATATTCAGGAAAGTTTCAAGTTTTTTAAAAAAATCAAACAAAGAGACTTCAAGGTGGGTGGCCTAGATAAACAAAGCCTCACCCTAAAATGAAAATAAGGTGAGGCTTACCCCCTAAGCACACTAGATACAATACAATCTAATGTGCATGATTGATGAGAATAACCCTCACCATCATAACTTCATTTACCCAAAGTCTGGTGAAAGTTTCTAACAAAAACATATTTCTAAATCTTCATTCTAAATAATATTTATTTCATTGAATTAGATTATTCTGTATAGTAGTTGATCTAATTAACCCCCCGTATGGTATACTTAGTAATATGAAAAACTATCAATCTGGCGCTCATTTTAATGACACAAACTGGGAATTCATAGAAAACCTAAAAAACATTAAGCTAGAGAATCTTAGTGATGATACCTATGATGAATTTGTTGCTGTTTATAAAGACCCTTTATATAGTTTCTTGAGATATTCTGGCTATACTCCACAAGACAGTGAGGACTTGATTCAAGATTTTTTTATTAAATTGTTAGAAACTGACTTGCTGAAAGAAGTTAGTAAAGAGAAAGGAAAACTCCGTTCTTATCTTATCGGTGCGCTTAAGCGTGTAGTAAACAGAAAGCAGCGCGATGCGAAGGCTCAGAAAAGAGGAGGAGGAATGAGACATGAGCAGATTGATGGTATAGCAGAAGATCCCGAGACTCAGGACTCACCTGCTATTATTTATGATCAGGCTTGGTCTAAGGCTTTAATATCAGGAGTGAAAAAGAAGCTCTTTGAGGATCAGCCCCAGTTAACAGATGTTGAGAAAAAGACACTTTTAGAATTACTGAATTGGAACGCTCAAGAAATTTCTTATAAGGAAGGCTCTCAAATTATAGGGATAGGAGTAGCGGCATTAAAGTCTCGGGTTTTCAGGTTACGTGCTGAATTCAAAGAATTGCTTTATCAGGAAATTGCGAAAACGTTGAGTAATCCTAGTATAGAAGAGATCGAGAATGAAATCGAAACCCTCAGAAATAGTTGGAAGAACTGAAGATGAATGAAGGTAAAGAAATAGAAGAGAGGGTAGATTCCGAAGAGTGGTACAGAGGGGTGCTAGATACAGCATTGTTTAAACCAGAGTTAACTAGCATGGATCTATCTTCTCACCACAGTCCTCGAGGTCTTGAGCTAAAAAAATTATTTCCAAAGTATGATGTTGAAAAGCAGTTAGGCAAAGGAGGGTTTAGCTTAGTTTACTTGGTGAAGAATAAGAAAACTAATGAGCGCTTTGCTGCGAAGTATATTTCTGCTTCGGTGTTAGCACAGTATTCAATACAAGAGCGATTATTGAAGGAGTTTCAGTTTTTAAAATCGCTAGATATCCCAGGTGTAGTAAAGGCGTATGATTTAGATTTTAGGGATGATGGGAGCGCTATATTGTATTTAGAGTATGTTGAAGGAAATACTTTAGCATCTGACCAGACTCAGTATTCCGTAAGGGAGTGCCTAGAGCTAGTAAAACAAATAGCAGAGACAGTAGAGAAATTACATAGCAAAGGAATTTCGCATCGAGATTTGAAGCCTGCTAATATTCTTGTTAGAAAAGACGGCAAGACTAAAATCGTGGATTTTGGTTTAGCACAGCAACATTCTGTAGCCCATTATGAGCTTGAGCATAGTTCCTATTTCACGGTGGATAATGAACGCATTGGAACACCTATTTATTCTGCGCCAGAGTTGCTTCAAAGTGGAGTTACCACAGAGCAAGGAGCTGATGTCTATAGCCTCGGCGTAATGTTATACGAGCTACTATTAGGCTCAATGCCAGTAGGGGAATTTAATTATCCGAGTCATTTTGGAATCGGAAATAAAAAATTAGATGCGATTTTAAAAAAATCATTAAAGAAGAATCCAGCCGACCGCTATAGCGGTGTGAAGCAATTTCTAGAGGGTATTTCTAAAATACTAAGGCTGAAGTTTTCTGATGAAAAGAACGAGCCTCGCATGTGGAAATTTCTGTTATTCAGTTCACTGGTGGGGATAGCATTTAGTGCTATTGTTTTTGGGATAACACCTATTTCTGGTGAGCAAAAAGCATTAATAGAATTTAAAAAAAAGAACTCTGCAATGAGTGAATGCTATGAAAGCAAGACCTATGAAGAAGAATGGACTAAGAGGCTAAAACTTTATTTTGAAGAGAAAGCTAACTACTTTTCAGGTAATGAGTATTCTAAAATAGAATTATCTAACGATGAAGGCCTTAGTGATAATTTTACCATGACGGTAAATGGAGCGGATGATAATTTTAAGTTTGCAGAATTGTTACTCAAAAATGTGAAATCAGATTTCCAATCCAATTTTAATCATTGGCAGGCAATATCCAATTTGTCTTTGGTAAGTGATGACAATATTGATGAGAAATTTAAAGCCCGTATAGTGGACTTAATCACTGGGAGAATAATGAAACAAAGAATGGATAACAAACTTTATTCAGAGAGTTTGAGCTCACCTACTTCTGTTCACTTTAGTGTCGATAAAGAATTATGTCTTAGTATCTACTCTTTAGATAAAGAAAACAGCGCGAAGATTCACCAGCTAGTGATTGATGATGTCTGCCAATTTCTAAAAGACGAAATTGAAGAATATCGTAAGATGTCTACTAATCTTCAGAAACACATCGATGACTTAAAAGAGAAAGTAAAGAAGCTCGATACTGCTGTGAGACTTACACCACTCGCAGTACAGTACTACAACGTATTTAACCATGATCTGATAAATGATAAGCAAATGGCAGCATTTGCTTTGAAATATAGGTATTTCGTTACCAGAGAGGCCATCGCTAAGTATTCCGAAGTTATTGATGATTTAACCGACGATAAAATTACTTTGTTTGATGCTAAAAAAGAGTATTTTTATCTACGTGATGGAATGGGAGCATTTTTAATGATGGATGCCCGAAATTATTCATTAACTCAGATAAATAGGAATTTGCAGAAAAAAAAGAGCATTGAGGTAGTAGAGGCAAACAAAGTTCAGTTTTTGGATTATTTGAAAACTCTTAGTCACAGATTTTACAGAGAGAATACATGGTATAAAGATAATTTTTTCACGGGGAATATTCCTATTCATCAGGGATTTAGAAACGTAGATCTTTTTTACAAAAAAGTTAAGTTGTTAAGGGAACATATAGAGAGTTTGCAGTCGGCCAAAAAAGAAATAGTTAAAAATATTGGTGACCTCCAAGATGGTCAAATACTCTCATCGAAGTTGACGACTGTAGTTAATCAGTTGAAAGGGAAAAACGCTAATATGGTAAATGAATCTCCCATTGAATTAGATTTTTCTGTTGTCCATTTCAAAAAAGAAAATCAAAGCCTTTTCTATTTATCTCATTTTTTAATGGGATGCGGTTTTTTTATTCTAGGGTATCTATTGTCTCGATACGAGAAAGGCAAGTTGGTGTATGAAAAGCAGATTGATTGATAGAGTGCGATTCACAGAACCTTCACCTAGCGGTCTCTTCATTGAGGTCAGTCTTTTTTTTGTGGCTTATAGGTGCGTTATCGTTTAGCTAAATGGGTATGAATCATGCACTGATCAAAGCAGAGAATATCCACAGAGGTTACAGCATAGGGAAGAAGCGTGTGGAGGTGCTAAAGGGAATAGATTTAGAGATCCAGAAAGGTGAGAAGGTGTTTCTGTGCGGGCCGAGTGGAGCGGGGAAAACGACTCTGATGTACACGCTAGCGGGACTGGAGCATCCGGATCAGGGGAAGGTGATTATCGAAGGTCAAGACCTTTACCAGCTTCCTAAGAAAGTACAGTCTATTTTACGTAACACTCGGATGGCTTATATTTTTCAGAACTACTATCTCTTACCTGAGTTGACCGCTGTAGAAAATGTACTGATACCCGCTCTGATAGGTGGCAAGCAAGACACGCAAGCTGCTTTAGATGCCTTGAAGCGGGTGGGCTTAGATCATCGTTCAGATCACCTGCCAGCTGAGCTAAGTGGTGGCGAACAGCAACGTGTTGCCATAGCTAGAGCGCTGGTGAATAAGCCAGAAATTATCTTTGCAGATGAGCCTACGGGGAATTTAGATTCTAAAAACGGTGAGGAAGTGATGCGTCTTCTGTTAGAGCTATCAGATGAAGACGGCTCTACATTAGTAGTAGTGACTCATGATACGAGCCTCTCAAGATATGGTGATAGGACGATGATAGTGACTGATGGTGTGATAGCGAATGATGAGGTGGGGACTGCTCAATAGATGCGGTGCTGATAGAAATGTGTAAAAAAAGAAGCTCTGCCATATGACAGAGCTTCTCCTATTTGCATATTAAAATGCTAGTAAAGTGTGTTTACTACTTAAGTGCAACCTTAGCACCTGCTTCTTCGAGAGCTTTCTTAGCGTCTTCAGCAGCGTCTTTAGGTAGTCCTTCAGCAACAGCAACTGGTGCGCTTTCAACAAGCTTCTTAGCGTCTGCAAGTCCAAGACCTGATGCAACTCCACGCACTGCCTTAATAACAGCGATTTTGTTTCCACCAGCTTCTTCGAGCACGACGTCAAATTCAGTCTTCTCTTCAGCAGCTTCACCACCACCGCCACCAGGGCCAGCAACAGCTACAGCAGCGGCAGCGCTAACGCCCCACTCTTCTTCAAGGTTCTTCACGAGCTCTGCAGCTTCGATGATTGTCAATTTGCCGAGTTCCTCAGCGATTTTAGCTAGATCAGCCATAATGTATTTTATTTCTATTGTTTGTTGTTTAGGTTTCGTCGCACCCAGGGCATCTGGGCTATTTCAGAGTTTCAGCCGAATTTCCGACGAGGAGCCAATGTTGGTTATCAGGCGGCGAGAGTTACCTCAAGCCGCCATCTTATCAGATTTGTTATTACTCTTCTTCGTCTGAAGAAGTGTTGCCGAATTTCTCGTTGATCGCACGGAGGATACTTGTTCCTGGCTCGTTGATGACAGAGAGAAGCTTGGCAAGTAGTTCTTCGCGTGATGGAAGTGAAGCGAGAACGTTGATCTTTTCTGCATCGATGACTTCTCCGTCAAGGATACCGATTTTGATCTTCACGTCTTCTGCCTTCTTAGCAAAGTTCTTTACTGCTTTTGCGGCTGCTGTGATCTCGCCTTCGCCAGTGACGAATGCAGTTTGACCGATGAGTTCCTCGCTGATGTCCGGAAGACCTGCTTCTGAGAGGGCTGCTCTCATGTAGGTGTTCTTTGCCACGTGGCATTCTGCACCGCCTTCGCGGAGGTTGTCACGGAGCTCAGAGAACTGAGGTACTGTAACGCCAGTGTAGTCCATAACGAGGACGTATGGTGAGCCGTTTACTCTTTCGAGTAGCTCGTCGATGATGATTTTCTTATCAGGATTCATAGTGATGTTCCTTTCGTAAATTTGGTTAAAAAAATATTAGAGTGCGTAGAGTGATGGCTCTAGCTTGATTCCTGGGTTCATGCAGGATGCGATGGTGACTGACTGGATGTAGTTACCTTTAGCTGATGCTGGCTTAGCCTTTACTACTGCGTCGAGTAGTGCTGTAGCATTTTCTACTAGCTTAGCTTCGTCAAATGATGCTTTACCTACACCTGCTGCGATGACACCGTTCTTATCTACTTTGTAGTTGATGCTACCAGCTTTTACTTTATCGATGGCTGCTGCTACATCGTCTGTAACGGTGCCTGTCTTAGGGTTAGGCATGAGGCCACGAGGTCCGAGAACACGAGCGATCTTACGGACTTCAGTCATTGCGTCTGGAGTAGAGATCGCAACGTCGAAATCAGTGTAGCCGTCCTGGACTTTCTTGATGAGGTCAGCGAGACCTACTTCGTTTGCGCCTGCTGCTTCTGCTGCCTTAGCTGCATCACCACCTGCGAATACGATCACCTTGATGTCTTTACCAGTTCCGTGTGGGAGTGACACTGAGCCACGTACCATTTGGTCTGATTTACGAGGGTCAATGCCCATGTTGAATGAGAGTGTGACGGTAGGGTCAAACTTCGGTGCCGGGAACTTCTTGAGAGTTCCTACAGCTTCTTCCATGCCGTATGTCTTAGTGCGATCCACTAGTTCTGCGGCCTTTGCGTAGCGCTTACTGCGCTTTCTGTTGGTTGCCATGTTGTTATTTAGTTGTTTGTAGCAGTCAGCGAGTCG
>CAKZMG010000137.1 GCA_937128235.1 uncultured Verrucomicrobiales bacterium | reverse complement strand
GCTATTTCCTACGTGACACTCTCCTGCAAGGAACGCCCATTCCGCGTGATGGAAAAGAAGGTTTCACCCACTCTAGCTTGGGGCTGGCTCATCGCCACAGTCATCGCTGACACGGTATTCTGTGCCGCCCAGTTCTCGCTCGGCCGAGGTGCTCTTGAAGATAATCTAGGTGTCAATTTTACAGCCCAAGTGGGAGCCGACTATGCTCCTTACATCATCACTGGCTCCCTCTTCATTATAGCGATGACTCTCATCTGCATTTCGCAAAAAAACGCAAAAGCCAGCGCTCTAATCGATAACATTTTGAAAGTGTTAGTAGGTATTATCGTTCTAGCATTCATGGCGGTTGTAGTAGTCTTGATCAACAGCGGAGCAGTCCAATGGGGTAGTATCCTCTCAGGATACGTGCCAGATTTCTCGGCACTCTTCAGACCTACTGACCAGATTGCCACCGCCATCGCAGCCACTGGCGATAGCTCTAGCTACTGGACAGACTACGTCACAGGACAGCAGCGCAGTAAAATCATCGCAGCTTTCGGAACTGCCGTAGGTATCAATATGACTTTCCTCCTCCCATACTCACTAAAGAAAAAAGGCTGGTCTAAGCCACACCGCGAGCTCTCTCGTTACGACCTGATGCTAGGACTCCTTGTCCCATTCATCCTTGGAGCATCAGCTCTCGTGATAGCATCAGCAGCCTCATTCCATGCTAAGTCAGCGGACATCTTATCCGCCGATGGCAAGCCACTCTCTGGAATGGAAGCCCCCTACAACAAAGTGCTAGACTCACGACTCTCTAGGCAAGTCTCTGGATTCAAAGACATAGACACTAATACTAAAAATCATCTGAGAGAAAACGCACCATTAGCAGAAAAACAACTAGCTGCCATGCTCACTAACAGAGACTCAAAAAGTTTAGCGAAATCACTAGAGCCATTCCTTGGGAAGAACTCTCAGACGATTTTTGGCATAGGAATCCTAGCCATGGCAGTTTCCACTCTTCTCGTTCACATGATGATGAACGGATACGCGATTAGTGAAGCATTCAACAAAGTGGGCAATGTGAAATACTTTATTCTCGGTGCGGCTATGCCAGCTATAGCAGGCTTCTTCTCGCCCGCTCTATGGAGTGGCAGCGCTAAGGCAGCCATGGCCATTCCGGCATCAGTAATAGCAACTACTCTACTACCTATTGCCTACCTAGGATTCTTACTTCTCATGAATTCTAAAGCGGCTTTAGGAGACGAATTACCAAAGCGTAGAACTCTCATCAATATCCTGATGATATTCTCAGCAGGTATCGCATCCTACGCCTCTATCTGGTCACTAGTAGGTAAGTTCAA
>CAKZMG010000136.1 GCA_937128235.1 uncultured Verrucomicrobiales bacterium | reverse complement strand
ATCTTGCACTGTCTTGTTTTGGAATCAAGGCAAAGCCTACGCTCCACAGCATCAGCATAACGCCCCATCTTGCACTGTCTTGTTTTGGAATCAAGGCAAAGCATATAGAGGAGGTTTGATGATGTCTTACCGATCTTGCACTGTCTTGTTTTGGAATCAAGGCAAAGCCGACAAATTGTTTGAGATGTTTATGGCTGTATCTTGCACTGTCTTGTTTTGGAATCAAGGCAAAGCATTCGCACCTATCTTAAACCCTAAACCCGCATCTTGCACTGTCTTGTTTTGGAATCAAGGCAAAGCAGATCTGACAGAGCATCCCAGTCGCCACCAATCTTGCACTGTCTTGTTTTGGAATCAAGGCAAAGCCAGTTCGCCTTCGAAGTACAATCACCGCAAATCTTGCACTGTCTTGTTTTGGAATCAAGGCAAAGCCGAGTAGTTGCAAATGATGCAACTACTGCCATCTTGCACTGTCTTGTTTTGGAATCAAGGCAAAGCGGAACAAGAAAAGGAAGAAGATGTCGCGCGATCTTGCACTGTCTTGTTTTGGAATCAAGGCAAAGCGTTTCCTCCTTAGCATAGCCTCCATTCGGAATCTTGCACTGTCTTGTTTTGGAATCAAGGCAAAGCTAGACCCTGTAGCATTGCTAGGCAGAGCGGATCTTGCACTGTCTTGTTTTGGAATCAAGGCAAAGCTTAGTTTCCCCAGCTACTAGTCTTAGATTAATCTTGCACTGTCTTGTTTTGGAATCAAGGCAAAGCGGAGTCTGATGGATACAGCGCGGCAGACCTATCTTGCACTGTCTTGTTTTGGAATCAAGGCAAAGCTATATAGCTGAAACATTGCTAAAGTGGCGTATCTTGCACTGTCTTGTTTTGGAATCAAGGCAAAGCTGATGGTGATTTCCTGATGTTCACGCCTCCATCTTGCACTGTCTTGTTTTGGAATCAAGGCAAAGCCTGATGCTGTTAGACCTACGAAAGTGACGAATCTTGCACTGTCTTGTTTTGGAATCAAGGCAAAGCTTGCGATGTTCATGGTTGGACTTTGCAAGCATCTTGCACTGTCTTGTTTTGGAATCAAGGCAAAGCTAAAAGAGGTAATATATCTTGTAAGTCTTGATCTTGCACTGTCTTGTTTTGGAATCAAGGCAAAGCTCTGGGGTGGGTGGAGCTTGAATCTGATCTTGCACTGTCTTGTTTTGGAATCAAGGCAAAGCGCTCTTCAAGTCGGCTTCCACCGATTGCGATCTTGCACTGTCTTGTTTTGGAATCAAGGCAAAGCCCACTGGCGTCTCAAAACAGCCTTAATCTCATCTTGCACTGTCTTGTTTTGGAATCAAGGCAAAGCAAAGCCTCCTCAACATCAAGCAGAGCCAAAATCTTGCACTGTCTTGTTTTGGAATCAAGGCAAAGCTACAAGTAAAGGCGAATTTTGAACCGCCACATCTTGCACTGTCTTGTTTTGGAATCAAGGCAAAGCCTCCACATCTGCCAACGTCAGCAAATGCCTATCTTGCACTGTCTTGTTTTGGAATCAAGGCAAAGCGAAGGTCACTGCGAAACTTGCGACAACTGGATCTTGCACTGTCTTGTTTTGGAATCAAGGCAAAGCGAGCATCATGGACAATAACGGTGACCGTGGATCTTGCACTGTCTTGTTTTGGAATCAAGGCAAAGCGATATTTATGAGTTTTCTGCTCAATCTAGAATCTTGCACTGTCTTGTTTTGGAATCAAGGCAAAGCATGAGAATTTATCACTGTTATGTTAAATGAATCTTGCACTGTCTTGTTTTGGAATCAAGGCAAAGCTTTTCTGTTATGTTATGTTTTAAAATTAACATCTTGCACTGTCTTGTTTTGGAATCAAGGCAAAGCCGTCAGAGTATGGAAATGACGCAAGAGAAGATCTTGCACTGTCTTGTTTTGGAATCAAGGCAAAGCTAGACAGACGCATCTGAACACGGCCTTTAGATCTTGCACTGTCTTGTTTTGGAATCAAGGCAAAGCCCATGAACTCACCCATTGCCAGAAATCTTTATCTTGCACTGTCTTGTTTTGGAATCAAGGCAAAGCATCTTTAGTTCTGGAAGAAGACGCTGTCATATCTTGCACTGTCTTGTTTTGGAATCAAGGCAAAGCGGAGCGGCCGGAGGTTTTGTAGTGGTGTAGGGTTGCTTGCATTTTTTTTACTTGCTCGGGGTGTGCGTGGGCTCTGTTGGTGGTTTCTTTGGGATCGTTTAGGAGATGATAGAGCTCTAGTGTTTTGCCATTAAAGATGAGTTTCCAAGCACCATCGCGGATGGCGAATCTGCCTGCTATGTCGTGATTGATCACTAGTGGGCGGTTGGGAAGGGTTTTGGATTTTCCGGTGAGTAGGGGTAAGATGCTGTGGCTGTCTTCCGCGGTGTTTGCTGGGATTTTCTGATCTAACAGATCTGCCGTGGTAGCGAAGAAATCTGTCAAGCATGTGATCTCATCGCAGGTGCTGCCAGCTGCTATTTTACCCTGCCAGCGCACTACGAATGGGACGCGGTGTCCGCCTTCGTGGATCTGTGCTTTGTGACCTCTGAAGTGTTGATTGAGGTTTACGTTCTTCTGTTTGAGTTGTTTGATTTGTCCGCCATATGGTGACGTGCCGTTGTCTGCGGAGAAGATGACTATTGTGTTTTCAGCTATTCCTGCGTCATCTATTGCTTTGACTATCTGCCCTACGATGGCATCTGTCTCCATCACGAAGTCTGCATAATGCGTGACTCCACTTTTACCTTTCCATGACTCGCTAGGTGCGATGGGTGTGTGTGGTGAGGTGAGTGGTATGTAGAGAAAAAATGGGGTCTCTTTTTTAGCCGCTGCGGTTATATACTCAGCGGATTTTTCTCCTAGTGTTGGCAAGATTTCTTCTAGCTTCCATCCAGGCACCATCATCCCTGGATGACCAAACATTTTCTTTGGTTTAACCTCTGATGGAGTGCCTTGGATTTTCGTATCATTAATCCATGCATAGGGCGGAAAGTTAGGAGCATCCATTCCGAACCAGTGATCAAATCCGATAGATAAGGGACCGCCGGTGACTTCTGCTGTGTAGTCTATCTTCTCAGCTACTTTTTGCACTCGTACTGCAGCACCGCCTTTTTTGAAGAAGCTGTCGGTATCTTTGATATCTGCATTGGCTAGTGATCCATCTTTCGCTTTCCAGTTTAGCCCTAGGTGCCATTTGCCAATGATCGCGGTGTTGTACCCTTGCTCTTTGAGAAATTTAGCGATGCTGGTTCTGTCTTTCTCTATGAGTGGCTTGCCATATTCCCAGAGTACGGATTTCTTCAGACGAGATCGCCAGCAGTGCCGCCCAGTGAGCAGTCCGTAGCGGGTGGGAGTGCAGACTGCTGAGCCAGAGTGGGCATCGGTGAACTTCATCCCTTGGGAGATGAGTTTATCGATGCTTGGGGTCTTCATTTTACCTATTGCGGGGTTATTGGCAGACACGGAATCGAAGCCCATATCGTCTGCAAGTATATAGACGATGTTTGGTTTCTCTTTGGCGAGCAGGAATGATGTAAGAGCTATCAATAGAATACTTATTCTGAACATGGCTTGATTATAGGTAAGGTTTTCATAGAGGTAGCTAGTGATTCTGTAATTTTTTCTTATCCTCATTCTTAGCCTTTTTATTCGGTGTAGGTGCTGGCACTTTATCTACGTCTAGCTTGTCGTCCATTTGCTTTTGGAGTTTTAGAAATTCTGCTTTGAGGCTGACTTGGATTTCTTTGTACTTAGGATCGTCTGCGAGGTCGTTCATTTCTTCTGGATCTTTAGTGGTGTTGAAGAGACGGACTTTGTTGGCTTTCGGATACATGATGAGCTTGTAGTCTCCTTTTGCGATCATGCGCTGGGAGTTAACGTATTTTCCGTAGATGGATGGATACTGCACTTTCTTTTCGCCGCGTATGAGTGGCAGTACGCTATTAAATTCTACGTGATTGGGCTTATCAACTTTGGCTATTTCTAGTGCAGTCGCCATGGTGTCTTGGAGGTAGATGGGCATGTCAAATTCTGAGCCCGGCTTGATGCCAGGGCCGGAGATAAAGAATGGGACTTTCATGCTGTGATCATACATGCTTTGTTTGCCTACGAGTCCGTGAGATCCTACGGAGAGTCCGTGGTCTGCGGTGAAGATGATGTAGGTGTTGTCTGCCATGCCGCTTTTCTCTAGTGCATCGAAAATTCTGCCGATCTGCTGATCCATGTGTGTGGCGAGGGCGAAGTATTCTTGGCGGTGCACTTTCACTGCATATTCTGTGCGTGGTGATGGCATGAGACGTTCATCACGTAGCCTTTTTGGCGGACAGCCTATCTCAGTGTCGTAGGGATAATTGGGTAAGAAATTTTTAGGGACTTTGATGTTTTCTAAAGGATACATGTCGATGAATTCTTTAGGTGCTTGTCTCGGATCATGGGTCGCATTGAATGCGATGTACATGAAGAAGGGCTTGGTGTCTTTTTTAGCTTGGGCTATGAAATCTATCGCAGTGTTCGCTTCTACCTCGCTCCAGTGAGTGCCGCCCTGCCAGAATCCGCCTTTGGATTTATCCCAGGGCTTCCAGCCTTTCGCATAGTGTTCTGGGCTGAGTGGTCTGTTGTATCCATCTTTCACATCGCGGGGCATCCCAGATCGGATATTTTTTGTGTGATCAAATATTGCGTTGGCTTTTTTGGAGACGTGCCATTTGCCTGTCATGTAAGCGGTGTATCCAGCCTTCGACATCATTTCTGGCCAGGTGATATTTTTTTTCACTGATTCCTGAGCTCTATTCACAAAGGAACCAGAAATCATCATGGCACGGCTCGCCATGCAGACTGCTCCATTCCATGCACCCATGTTATAAGTGTGTGAAAAGTTTGCCCCTTGAGCGCGGAGTTTATCTAGGTGAGGTGTCTTCACGCAGGTCTTCCCATTAGAACCGATCGCTTCTAGGCTCATGTCATCCGCGAAGATGAAGAGGATGTTTGGTTTATCTGCCGCTTTTAGTGATAGCAGTGAGGCGAATAGAAGAATAATTATTTTTTTCATCATGATTTAATTTACAGACATAACATGCAGTATATCAATCAATATCTGTATGTGATTAATCCCGTGGGCAGGGATTACTCTCCTGGGAAGGGGGTCGCATCTAGGCGGAGTTTTATCTCTTCTTGCGTGTAGCGATTATGCACTTCCTCCTCATGTATTATGGAATTTTCAATTGGGCTATCACGGACGTCTGGTCGCACTAGATTGATAGCAAGTGCTGCGCTAGTGGAGACTACGAGAGCTGTCATGACCATGAGTGAACTGAATTTACTCGCGCCCGGTTTTTTCTCTAACAGGTTTGCAACTCGGTTTCTGAGGCTTGCTTTATTTGCCATAGAGAGTGCTGCGGAGAATGCTAGGCTGTGTCCTTTTCTGGAGTTTAGCATTTGGCTATCTTGGCAGGATTCCGCCACGTCACAGAGTGCGTTGATATAGTTTCCAGGATGTGCTCCACAAGAAATAACATGGGCATCACAGGCGTATTCGCATTCATTGGTGAGACGTTTTCTGAGTATCCATACGAGAGGATTGAACCAATGTAGGGCACAGGCTATTTGACCTGCGAGACTGGTCCAGAGGTCTCGCCTCTGCACATGACCGAGTTCATGTAGCATTACCATTTTAAGCGTCTCAGTGCTCCAGCTCATAGCGCGCGTGGGAAGGAGTAAGACAGGATGCAATAAACCGGTGATGACGGGTGAGTTCACACGTTCGGTAAACCTTACCTCTGGGAGTTTCGTCAGAGCCAGTTGCTCGGCGCATTGCTCTAACAGTTCACGGTGATGTGCATTTTGATCAATTACTGATTCCTTGCACCAACGTTTGGCGACTAGGAAATGATTGAGTAATTTAGTGATCAAGATAGCGCAACCGATTCCGTAAATCCATATCAATAGATACATGAGACTCCAGCCACTTTCAGTGATTACTCCTGAGCTACTACTCTGAGTCATTACTTCTCCTCCTGTAATCCAAGGCAGATCAACATGGATCTTAGGCATCCACAGAAAGAGCGGACTGAGCATTAGCAGCACGAGCATTCCTGCGGTCAAACTTGATGAGCGAACTGGATTTCTCCTGCCCATCCACGTACTGAGTGCGAGCGCTAATACCGAGAGAATGATGCTAGTGATGACCATAGTTTAGACTGGTGTTACTTTACCATATTACGGATTTCATCGATCTGGTCTTTCGATAAATGTTGATCCTTCTCATCTAACAGAGCCGCCACTAGGTTCTCTGGCTTGCCCTCGAAGAAGGTGGAAATTAAATTCTTGAGCGCTGATTTTCTCGCCTTTTTCTCAGCAATTGCTGGCTTGTAGATGTATCGCCTGGATTCCTTAGCGTGATTCACCATTCCCTTGTTCTCCAGTGTCACTAGTAGTGCACGCACTGCTGAGTAAGATGGTGGATCTGGTAAATTTTCCAGCACATCTTTCGCAGAGGCTTTTCCTAAGCGATAAATAATATCCATAATTTGCCTTTCACGGCGGGACATTTGACCTTTTTCTAATCTGTTCATGACGACATCATACCCTATGCTGGAAATACTGCAATTACAAAGATGCTAAATTTTTAGCACAAAAAGATTTGACGTATAGATGAAATGCTGTTTTTCTAGCTTTATTATGAAATGTATATCAGTTTGCAAAAAATTACTCTATCGCGGAAGCCTAAGCATTTTCACTCTCTGGCTAGCGAACTGCTCAGTATCACCTATAGCAGGGAACGCTCCCCCAGCCCCAGCATTTTCAGCTGGAAACGCAGAGGAACGAGCGGCTCTTGCGTCCGTGAGCAAACGCAGTACCAGCATTAAACCCATGCCACAAGAACGTCCAGGTTTAGGCACAGGCTGGGGAGACGATGTGGCATCGAACGTGAGTTATACCAGTTTTCAGCGCGCTAGTAATCGACCAGCCGCCGTTGAGTCCATTTACTACAATGACAAAGAAGGCATCAAGGCTATGACTAAGTCCTGGAGCTACAGCGGAAAAGGTCTCCAAAAAGCGGCTAACGGCATGGTGGAATGGGGCGTGAAAGGCGGCTGGGGATACCTCAAGAATCAGCACTCGGGTGGGAGAAGATTTGTCACTGGAAGCAAGGGGAAGAACTACTCTCTCGTAGTGAAAAATCTCACCAAGTCTCGTCTCGAATTAGTGATGAGCGTAGATGGACTAGATGTGCTAGATGGCAAGCCTGCCTCTACTAAAAAGCGCGGCTACATCATCCAGCCGGGAAAAACTCTCGTGGTGAAAGGATTCAGAAAAAGTGAAGATGCAGTGGCAGCATTTAAGTTCGCCAGTGTGAATAGCTCCTACACGAACCTCAGCGGCAAAGGCACGAGAAACGTCGGGGTCATCGGCATGGCGGTCTTCACCCAGAAAGGTATCGACCCATGGAAATACGGAGCTGGAGAGATCCGTGATCGTAAAAACGCTAGAGCCTTTGCGGAGGCACCACAGTATCGAGCTAGATAAATGATACTTTTTTTCTACTCTAAATCCTAGCAGAAGCTCCATGCAACTAGAATAGCCATACTACTAGTTAAATAATTGAGTATGGAATTAGTAATTAGTCTCACTTCATACTCAAAATTATCATGCAATTTTCTAACAAAAAACTGCCACAAAGGATAATCCCTCATGGCAGTCAATTTTGTTTTATAACCTAAAGTTAGAAAGAACTATTTTCTCCTACGCAAGAAGATCATTCCTCCCAGTCCTAGGATACCAAGCATTGATGTTGATGGCTCAGGGACTTGGGTCGCAAATCCTGTTGGATAAGCTGCTTCCCAGTCGAAATTAGCCCCACTCATTGGTATAAACGAATCGTTCAGTGCTAGACCAAAAGCTGGGCGTAGTGCGTTCAAGTTTGAGAAGTTATGGTTGATGACATGAGACTGCTGCACAAGGAGGTTACTACCTGTTACCACGTTGGAAACCAGTCTTCCATTGATATCTAGATTCATGACACCTACATCCATTCTGATTTGTCCACTACCAAGATTAGTGTACTTTAACTCAATGGCATGACTGTTACCTGTGCCTGTGAAGAGGCGGTCGATGGTCAGACCACTGGCGACATTCACGATAGAAGTAGGACTCCAGACACCATTGCCTGTTGTATCCACACCTGTGTGGTCAAAAATAGCGAGGTCTGTGGTCACTATATCAGTGCCTTGGTTATAACCTTTAAAATCTGCTGCTAGGATAAGACTCTCATCGCCGCTCGCACCAATGTAACTAGAGTTATTAGTTAGACCGAACTGGTAGATGTGACCACCGCCACCAGAATCGTTCTGTGAACCTAGTGCGTGGTAAACCGTACGGATTGTGGCAGATGAGCCTACAGTAGAGAGGTTAAAAATGCTACTAGCATCAGTACGAGTCGAAATTCCTGTTGATCTGTAACTACGAACTACGCCAGAGCGCCCATCATAGGGGCCTTCGTTTGTTCCGTTATATGATGCACCAGTTCCCATACTACTTCCCGACCATGTAACATGACTGCGAGTGTAGGAGCCACCTGTTGAAGAACCCACACTACCACTTCCAAAGTGAGCTGCATCCTCATTCATTGTCCAGTCGTAGGCAGTTTGCGCGTCTAACGTAGCGCTACCAGTTAGCATAGCTATCCCTAGGGACGCTAACAGCTTATGTTTGTATTT
>CAKZMG010000135.1 GCA_937128235.1 uncultured Verrucomicrobiales bacterium | reverse complement strand
AGCCCATACTCATGGCATCCTAGTTACATCGTGGGGCATTCGCTCAGAGACCCGCACGCTCCGGCAGATACCACCACGCACACAGATGTGGTTAGCTCTGCTACATCAGGGAGTGAGAACCACTGGGATAAACATATTGGTGGCTGGAACAAAAAAGCGAAGAAGTCTGGATATGGAGCACCGAATGAGATAAATGACTCCGAAGACCTACTCCAGATTGGTGGAGCCTCGGTTTCTAAAACGGTCAATTCAAAATCCCTTACCTCCAGAGATGACATCTTGCCCTACGACATCGCCTACGAAGTGAATCAAAATCTCTGGGATGGATACTTTGTTTCCTCACTCCCACTCGCCACTGGGACAGATAAATTTTCATCCACCACGCCAGTCAATCAGCGGAATCAAATCAACCCAGGAGCAAATGTCCCGGTTGACGAACTAGAAGACAATCTAACCCAAAAAGCAGACGCTGCTGACACCGGCTTCTGGCTCAATGGTTACTACTACAGAAAAGACAATGCCTTTAACCTCAACTCCACCTCAGTTCCAGCTTGGACAGCATTCCTCTCAGGCACCATCGGGATAAACCGTGAACTCAAAGACGGCTCATCATTGAACAACGGACTAGCAGGATTTTCCAGATACAGAAAGCCAGAAGGAGTAGGAGATACAGATGATCTAGACCCGCAGAGTAGAGATGCCTGGAAAGGTCTGCGTGCTCTAACAGAATCAGAAATCGATTCGCTCGCCACTGCCATTGTCGATGAAGTAAAACTCCGTGGACCATTTATCTCAGTGGCAGACTTCGTGAACCGCAGACTCACTGACAGAGACGATGAAACCTCGCAGATGGGCACACTCGATGCCGCCATCTTCAAAGCGGAGCTAAATAAATCATTCTACAGCAATGCAAAATACAACACCAGCACAGTGGATCGCGGTACAGATGGCGATTCAAAAGACAATAATCAGAGCCTCTTTAAAGACGAATACCTTTACAATTCAAGTGGAACCAAAACCAGCCAAGCTCCCACAAAAACATGGGGGCTCCCTAGCTTCCTCATGCAGTCAGATCTGTTAGAGCCGCTCGCACCTGCTCTCACTACTCGGGGAGACACCTTCACCATCCGTGCTTATGGTGAGTCTAAGCGCAACGGAAAAGTAGTAGCCAGAGCTTACTTAGAAGCCATCGTAGAACGCAGCCCACACTACATCCAGCACCAACCCATAGAAGATACTTCAACTAATGATCAAGCCAACATTCCTACCGATGCAGCTTTAAAAAGAGACCCACTCACTGGTGAAATCACCGAAGGAAACCTAACAGAAATCAACAAAAAACTAGGCAGAAAATACCGCATCAAATCATTCCGCTGGCTGAACAAGGATGAAGTTTAAACATTTAGCATT
>CAKZMG010000134.1 GCA_937128235.1 uncultured Verrucomicrobiales bacterium | reverse complement strand
TTTGCACAGTAAGCAGGCACTGTTTTTGGAGTTGCTTAGAACCTTTAAAAAGAGGCAAATGCCTTACTAATGTGAGTGTTAAATGAGGATGAGCTGTCTGGGAGCTTGAGCGAATAAGCATGCGCTGGGCTATTCCAGACTGTAGGTATAGATAGAGAAAATTCTGTTCTTCTTCTTTCAGACAAGATGAATTAATAAAGATTAAGTCACGGCAAGCAGCCGCTCTGCCTGTTACTAATGCTGTTCTACCAATACTGCCTCCCTTAGTAATTACGAGATCACCTGCGTCAACTGGTTTTAAAGTTGGATAAGCATCCATCAGTTCAATCGGTATCGTTTCACAGTTAGAAAGATCTAAAATATCAGTAACATCTGCAACACGAATAAAAGGAAAATCCCCACTGCCGTATTGCGGTTCTATGGACGGATAGAATGCGCTACCATCTAATTTAAGACCTAGTGCCTCAAATGTAGTGTAAGTTTCAGGACATAAGGTTAGAGAATGATCTGCTAGGTTTGTTTTAGAGAAATATTGAGCATCAAGCCTCTGAGTTTCTAGGTTATTTTGGATAGATAACATAACCTCACTAATCTCTAGCCCCTGTAACAATGCCAAATACTTGGCTTCATCAAAGGGGCTTAGGGCTTTCCCGGCTGGGCGAAGGAAAGGTTTTCGCGTTTGGCGAACTCTGCGAACGCCTCGGCGATTCCGTCTTGGGTGAGTCCGTCATGATTAAAGAGATCGTGTGCTACGATGAGGTGACCGTGATTATCTAGGAGAGGAACATCTAAGCCAGTCTTTTCGTCTTTCTTATAAACGTAGAGCTTCTCACCAGAATTATCCTTAGACGGCTCCTGCATGGTGGCGAAGAAGATGGGGTAGTCTTCTAACTTAGGACAGAGATCGCCTTGCTTCTCATCATCATTCCATTTCTGCACTAGCAGGACGGAGGTCTTGGTGCCTGTGTGAGGCTTGAAGACATTTCCATGCAGACCCACTACTCCTAGGATGCGGCATTTATCTGCGATATAGTTGCGGATGTGCTTGTCAGAGGAGTTATTGAAGCGTCCTTGAGGCAAGACTACTGCCATGCGTCCGCCTGGCTTGAGAAAGTCTAAGTTGCGCTCGATGAAGAGCAGATCACGTCCTACCTTAGTCTGAGATTTGCCGTTTTCCTTTTTGCCCATATCATACTTAGACAGGATGCGGCTTTCCTTAATGTCACCTGCGAATGGAGGATTGGCTAGGAGAACATCGAATTTGAAATCACGGTCAGAGTTTTTGCTTTTACGGAGTTTGCGGAGCTTTTTCCAGCCTTGGTGGTAGGTGTCTTGCCAGTCTTCGTCATCAGTCTTATCGCTCCAGCGTTCCCAGTCTAGGGTGTTGAGGTGGAGGACATTGGTCTGACCATCGCCAGCGATGAGATTAAGCGTGCGTGCTACGCGGACAGATTTCTCATCAAAGTCGATAGCGAACACTTTATTGTTCACGTAGTCCTCGCATCTAGGAGATTTTTTCTCAGTGGTGAAGAGGTGGGATTTATCTAGTCCCTCGTCTTTCATGATCTTCTCCCAGACATGGAAGATGGAGTGGACGGGGAATCCGCAGGAGCCAGCAGCTGTGTCGATGAGTGTCTCGTGCTCGTGTGGATCTAGCATTTTCACCGCCATATCAATGACATAGCGAGGAGTGAAATACTGACCTTTTTCGCCTTTAGAGGACTTGGAGATAAGATACTCGAAGGCTTCATCCACTACGTCTAGATTGGAGTTAAAGAGCTTGATGTCTTGGAGTGATGATACACAGACGGAAAGGTGTGATGGGGTGAGGGTGATCTTGTCAGAATCAGAGAAGACGCCTTCCCATTTAGACTTAGCCTGATCGAACAGGGCTTGGATTTTCTCCTTAAGCTCGGACTCAGTGTCTCCGTAGTTACGAAACTCTAGATGACGCTTCTTGTCTCTGCCAGAGGACATTTCGTCATAGAGTTTAGTGAAGATGAGCTTGAAAAGTTCCTCGAAGACATCGACACCTGCATTTGCCAGAACCTCGTCCTCCATATCTAGAATGATCGTTTTTAGCGAGAGCTTGTCATTGACCAGTTTATCTTTCTTGACCAGGTCAGCAATAGTCCAGCGCTCAGTGAGGATGTCAGAGAGTTTCTGATTTGCCTGAGGAAGGTCTGGAATAGGCTCGAAGTAGTTCGGGTCTTTTCTGTGGTATTGGCTGATGGATTCGCCATTGGTCCAGACACCGATAGGAGCGCCAGTGGCATTACAGTAGGATTTTAGCTGGTCTTTACCGTCCTTGAGCTTAGGTTTCTTTAGCTCTACAATGATGTAAGCCGCTTGGGTATCGACCTTGTCCATAATGACAATGTCAGCTCTCTTTTTCTCACGTCCGAAAGAGACTGAATACTCAACTTGAATTCTGTCTAATGGGTAGCCAAGTTTATTTATCAGAGTATCTAGGTAGAGCTGGCGGACTGCTTCCTCAGGAGTGAGCTTGATGTCCTTTTCGCGGCCTAGGCACTTGATATAGGCAGCAGGTCCACTCTTTAGCTCTTTAATGAAGATACGTTTTTCAAACTCAGAGATTTGATCCAGTGAGAATTGGTTTAATTTGTAGTTTGTGTCTTGAAGGATCTGTGAAAGAGCAAAAGTAGTAGTATTGTCCATGGCTTTAGACAAACTAGACATTTATGTGGTGTTGCCAAGCATAGACTAGCTCTCAAAGTTCAAATTATAAGTCACCCTATCTTTTTAGCATCTAATCGCTCAAACATGCTGAAATGAGAATAGCTTGTGAATCAACAGGAGGTAAGAGCAAAAGCCCTAGGAAACTTTGGCAAGTTCGCAAGTAATGTTTGCTTCAACTTCACATCATACTCTAACAGTTTTTCGTCTATATGAATATTGGCATTAACAGGCACTAAATGATCAATATCTCTGGAGTCATCATGCTGAGCATTCACTAGCCCACTACTCACATAAATGTATACGATAGTGATTAATTGTATCAATTTCATCTTCCTGAGTTCAATCCGTTGTTTAGCTACTCAGCCTTCACCACAGCCTTTTTCGCGGTCTCTTTCTGGTCAAGTGGAGACATAGACTGGATGATGCCTTCGGCTATCCCCCTAGCAGCTAACATCTGATACCATCCCGTTTTACAGCGGTTTCTTTCCAGCGGATTACTGATAAATCCACACTCCACCAGCACTGCGG
>CAKZMG010000133.1 GCA_937128235.1 uncultured Verrucomicrobiales bacterium | reverse complement strand
GTTCTTCTACTATTTATACTTTCACTACACCACTTTTTTTTCACCAAAATAGAAAAAACTTACCTCTAACAGAAACCTACTACCAGATTACCAATCTATCTCTCATGACAAAGACCTCATCAAGGTTGACTAGTCGACTTAGCCTTAATTTTTTCTAGCGTCGATCGAGCAGGATACACCGCACCAACAGGTAGAGTTTTCGATGTAGCTACTCTTTCTAAATACTCCACTGGTGTATTAGGGTTTGAGCAAATTAAACTAAGTAAATGATAACTACGACCTGATTCGCATTCCTTCCATGCTTTGTCAAAATTCTCTACAAGTATATAACTGGGACACGCAGGATGCTTTAACACACTAAATCTCTTATAATTTTCGTAAATATCAACAATTTGCTCTTCAGTATATAAACCAAAACCCATACTCAACGAATTTGAAAAGGCTCGTTTTTCGGGTGCTTTTGCGCGCTCCCAGTCCTTAGTTTTATAAAAAGAACTATCCTTTCTTATCTCTTCGCAGACCTCCTTGTATAGCTTCTGATCTGCCTTACTTTTTTTCTCATGCATACGAGCATCAAGAATATACCCACCTATAAAAAGTAATAAACAGGCACTCGGAATAGAAAAAAATAGAGTTGAAGTAGCTTTTCTTTCTCTGGCTCTAAATGAGCAAACTGAAAGCGTAAGTGCCAACAAAGCCGCTATTATAATTGTTATACCTAATCGAATAATAAAGCCTGCTCCTATGAAATCATACTGACTTAACTTAGCATTGAAAGTCACTATAATTCCCACCACTATACAAATTATTGGTAATACAAACGCCAATAGTGCGAAAGGAGATTTTGTTTTCATACTGAAATTTAACACACCATTCGAGCTGATCACAAGAAAGAACCGGAACCACAACTTTAAAATATACTACTCCAAGCGCTCACACACCAGCTCCCTGCCTTCCACATCTTTCATATGCTCTATCCCTACGCACCAGGTGCCAGATGGGATCAGCTCAGGGAACTTGTCTGCCCATTCTATGATCACTATCCCCTCTCGGTCTAAATAATCTTCCCAGCCTATTTCTAAAAGTTCCACAGCTTCCTCTAACCGGTAAACATCAAAATGGAACACATCCACCTCTCCTCCTTTACCTGCACCCGCTAAATACTCATTCACCAGCGCGAAGGTAGGGCTCGTCACCTCACCAGTGTAGCCCTTGCTGAGCGCGATTCCTTGCGTCAGGTGCGTTTTCCCCGCTCCCAGATCACCGATGAGCGCCACCACAGCGCCAGATTTTAGGTGGGCTCCCATTTTCTTACCAAACTCGCGCATCGCCTCTGCACCAATGATCTCTGCTGGAAATAATTCATTCATCGGTGACTGTTTAGCACTAGTTGCAAATTATTTGTAATAAATTATAAAAAAAACTTGTCCAAGCTCGTGGTTTATGTTCCATTTCCGCCCCGCGAGCGATGAATAAGTCATCCCTCCATTTATTAATTTAATCAATAACCTTGTCACGACCATGGCATATTCAGTTTTCAAAACAGGCGGCAAACAGTACCGCGTTCAAGTAGGTGATCAGATCGACGTCGAGAAACTCGACCTCGAAGAAGGAGCAGAGGCATCATTCAATGAGGTCCTCCTCACAAACGACGGCAGCTCTACCACAGTAGGTGCGCCAGTAGTTGAGGGAGCAGCAGTGACAGCGAAAGTTGTTGAGCAGTTCCGCGGCAAGAAAGTCATCGCATTCAAGTTCAAGCGTCGTCAAGGATACCACAAGACTAAGGGATCTCGCAGACACCTCACTAAGCTAGAAATCACCAGCATTTCTTAATTCAATAATTTTTAAACCACTAACCACAACTTAAGACATGGCTCATAAGAAAGGACAAGGTTCCGTTAAGAACGGCAGAGACTCACGCAGTAAAAGACTAGGCGTTAAGAAATTTGGCGGCGAAGTCGTCATCTCAGGCAACATCATCATCCGCCAGCGCGGAACAAAGTGGAAGCCAGGTAAGAACGTTTACATGGGTAAAGATTACACCATCCATGCACGTGCAGAAGGTAGTGTTTACTTCGACCAAAGCGGACGCCGCGTAAACGTAGCTCTCGCAGAAGCGTAGTAGCTCATTACCAAATAATTAATTTCCAAAAGACCTTAGCTTACCGAGCTAAGGTCTTTTTTGTTTAGAGAGAGTGTGCTGGAGTTTTCCAAACTCCAAGTCAAATTCTATAGGACTCATAAGATCTATCAGACCTATCTTAAGCAACCTAATAATTCTTCAACCCAGCCGTCTCCTCTAACCCGAACATAATATTAAAGCATTGGATAGCTTGCCCTCCTGCTCCTTTCCCTAAGTTATCCTCAGCACTCAGCAGCAGCACTCTGCCTGTCCGCTCATCATAATCCCAGCCGATGTCTATATGGTTAGTCCTAGTCACGTTCTTGGTATCCGCAGGATTGCCTTTTCCTAGCAGTCTCACAAAATACGAGTCGCCATAAGCCGCCGTTAGAGCCGCTCCCACCTTCTCCACATCGCCTACTAACTTCGCAGACGTGGTGCTACAGATTCCATTATGTGCCGGGATGAGATGAGGCGTAAATGACATTGTCACCTTCTCGCCCGCAGCTATCGAGAGCTCTTGTTCTATCTCGGATAAATGTCTATGCTTTGGCACGCTGTAGGCACGCGCGCTCTCATTTGCCTCGCAATAAGAAAATAACACATTCCCCGTCTTACCCGCACCACTCACCCCACTCATCGAGCAGGTCACGATGCTCTGTGGATCGATCAAATTTTCTCTAAGCAGCGGCAACAGCGGTAAGCTCACACTCGTAGGATAACACCCTGGAGAAGCGATCAGTCTTGCATCCGCTATCTCCGCAAACCTTACCTCTGGAAACCCATAAACTGCTTCCTTCAGCAGCTCAGGCACTGGGTGAGCCGCTCCATAAAATTCATCATACACCACTGGATCACTCAAACGGAAGTCCGCGCTGAGATCGATCACCTTGATCCCTAAATCCAACAATGCCGTGGCATACTCCGCCGCCACACCATGCGGCAACGCAAGAAACGCCACCTCCGCACCCGTAGCCGCGATGCTCTCTGCATCTGGCTCACTGAAACAAAGCTCTGAACCAGCAGCAGATCTATAACGAGGGAAAATCTCAGATAGCGCCTGCCCCGCATACTGCCGAGAAGTCACACAGCAAAGCTCCGCATTCGGGTGCATCAGCAAAAGTCTCAGCAGCTCCGCCCCCGTGTAACCACTCGCTCCCACCACCGCTATCTTGATCGTCTTATTCATGCCACTAGAGAAAGCAGGAAATTTCTAGCTTGCCAATAACCAAGTCCGCAATAAAGTCCTCACAGCTCAAAAAAATGACGGGACTTGGCGCAGTTTGGTAGCGCGTTGCACTGGGGGTGCAGAGGTCGCAGGTTCGAATCCTGTAGTCCCGACCATTTTTTTAAAATGCAATCTAGGATAAAACTTATTCTAGCTCCACTCGATAAAAAACGCGTGGGCCGGCTGGATTCCCTACGTTGTAGCTAGTAGAATTTCCTGCTGCACCTGGGACTGCGGTGGCTACCACGTTTGTCCAGTCTATCAAATCTGTGCTAGAATAAATAGTGAAACTACTTCCCGGTGCAGAAGGCCAGGTGATGTGCATGTCGCCTCCTGCCACGGTGGAAATGGCTAGGTAAAACACGCTGTTATCGTCTAACGGATCTATCCCTAGTGCGGCTTCGTCCCCATCATTCACGCCATCATCATCAGTGTCTTCATCATCAGGGTTTGTCTCTCCTGCATCGATGAGTCCATTTCTGTTAGGGTCTTCTGTCGTATCCACAGAGCCATCTCCATCCACATCTACGGTCATATTGTTAGGGATAGAAACTACATTTCCAGCGGGAGCAGTAGTAGCAATAGTAGGCCTCAAGGGACCAGAAGTTCCCCACATCGCATTGAGTCTCTGTGAAAGCACACGCGAAAGACGCGTAGTTGTACTAGGATCACTAGCTGAGAGATCATTAGATTCCGTAGGGTCCGCATCTAGGTCATAGAGCTGATGAGTATCTGTCTGGAAATTATAGATAAGCTTCATGTCACCCTCACGGATGAAGGAAAAGAAATCACTACGATGATTATGCGGGTAGTGAATCACGACTTCTTGCGGACGATGACTCCCTGCCTCAGAACGCAAATACGGAAGGAGGTCGTGACCATCTTCACCGAATCCAGCGGGCTTAGCAATGCCAGCTAAGCTAAGAAATGTCACCGGTATATCCCATGAGGAGACTATGTCTGTCTCTACGCTGTTACCTGCGATAGGAGTGGCTGCTTGGAAACTATTAGTCACATCTGGGTCTGCCCAACAAGCGATGAATGGGACACGACTCCCGCCTTCCCATTTAGAACCCTTCTTCCCTCTCATCGGGAAATCACTAAAGCTACCAGATGGCAGACCGTTTACTGTGACAGCGGGGCTATCACTTCCGTTGTCACCTAGGAATACGATCAGTGTGTTTTTAGCAACACCAAGATCCACTAGCTTCTGTCGAATCTCGCCCACTGCGATGTCCATTCCCTCGATCATGGTAGCAAACTTAGTATGGTTTGATCCAGTCGATCCTGAGTAGTCACCAGTAGCATCTGGATTTGTAGTGAAGGGTGCGTGCACAGCATAAAATGACATATTAAGGAAGAACGGACGCCCCTCATCTACAGCATTCGTCACCGCTTTATTCGCTTCCAGAGTGAGTGCCTTGGTAAGATAAGTTCCTGTATTATGATAGGCTTCTAGATGTGGCACAGCACGACTGCCACCTTGACCATAAGTTCCAGTATAAGATCCTGGGTGTCCGAAGTTAGCACCACCAATATTTACATCGAAGCCTAACAAGAGCGGATCTCTACCAGTAGCGTTTGACCCGAAGTGCGCTTTACCAATGTGAATGGTACGGTAGCCAGCTGTCTGAAGAACCTTCGGCAAAGTCAGATCAGTGCTATCGAGACCAGTGCTACGCCAGTTTGACGGCGAACCACTGCCTCCTGGACCGCTGGACCCGACCCAATCGGTCACAGCATGGCGTGCGCTGTTTCTACCTGTCATCAGTCCTGTGCGTGTGGGGCTACAGACTGACTGAGCATAGGCGGTGCTAAAAATCATCCCATCAGATGCCAGAGCCTCCATGTTAGGAGTCTGATAAAAGTTATTAAAATTATAATTCACAGGAGTCCCCACCCCATTGAGCACGAAGGGAACTGATGTATCTTGAATCCCCATGTCATCCACGAGAAAGAACACAATGTTAGGCTTAGCTGGCCCCACAAAAATATCCACTTCTCGGGTATTCGTCCCACCTGCATTGGTAGCGGTAAGCGTGTAGGTTCCACCTGTATTGATCGTCATTGATATGCTTCCATCACCCACAGTCGAAGAAGGTAATAAGTTTATATTCCCAGGGTTTAATACCAGAGAAGTTGCATCACTTGTAGCCCAGGTAAAATTCACATTTGAGCCAGCAACCACATACGTTTTATCTGCTGTGAATGACTCAATAGTAGCTGGTCCGATATGATCATCACTAACGATTTGTATTCCATTGATGGCAGCACGTCCGGTGTTTGAGTTCATCGCAATCGTGAAACTAGAGGAAGTGAGCCCTGTGAAGAGAGCATAATTTGCATTCGCCGGAGCTGTAGCGGCACCAGGTAGATACGTGCCAGAGAATGTGGCTGAGTCTGCTCCACTTAGAGTGGTTCCTCCCACGGTAACATCGAACGTGCGGTTATTTGCGTTTGAGTCAAAATACACATAGACCTTGTAGCCCGCAGTGAAATTGGCTGGTAAATTAGCGATAGTAATCGTGCCCGTGTCCTCAGGGCTAGTTCCATCGGCAGGATCCCAAGAAACGTAACCAGACATCATCGTGCGGTCCTTAGTGCTACTACCCGAGCCAGATGCACCTACATAAGCACTTGTTAGATTAGAGGAAATGGTCGCGGTTGTGGCAACTCCTGAGTTATCATTGAGGACCGTGCTGGGAATGGTGACGGCATGAGTGCCTGTGTTGCCTACATTGATGTTGTTCCAGTTCGCGCTACTGATGACACCAGCTGAGTCTGCTGGTGAGAGCTCATCACCAGAACTCGTATTTCCGATCTCAAAATTGACATTGAGTGTGGTAGCCTGACTGGCTATAGCGAGGCAGAGGATAAGAAAACTGGTGAGATATTTCATGGTAGTAGAGGTTTGCGGAAATTTAAAATAGTGATAAAAAAGTCTGGCGGGAAAGATCGCTCTCTACCGCCAGACTTATGACAAATTAAAAAATCTAAAGTTTCTGCCTGAACGCTTAGACTACTTACGGCGACGTAAGATAAGAGCGAGTCCTCCAAGACCTAGAAGGGCGGTAGATGATGGCTCTGGGACAGCAACAATCTGAAATCCGTTAATTGCCGCTCTACCTGCACTTGAACTCGTCGTGATAGTGAAAGTCCCTGAGCTAAGAACACCAGAGACAACATAATTACTATCTCCATCCAGAGGAGTTACTGCTTCATCAAATGTTCCGTTGAATGTGCTGGTATCTTCAACAACTGTGA
>CAKZMG010000132.1 GCA_937128235.1 uncultured Verrucomicrobiales bacterium | reverse complement strand
TCCATGATTTTAGTTTGAAATGATTATTTTCTGCACTTGTTGATGAGGTCATCGAGATAGTGCGTGATGTCGATGAGTCCAGTGCTATATTTTGATTCTGTTAGACATTTAAGTCCGTCTCTAGCCTCTACCAGCATTTCTGCGGCGGTGTCTAGTGCGCTTTCTATCGCACCTGCGTAGTCAGCTATACCCACTAGCACTTCAAAGTCCAGAGCTTGCTGCTCGATGATCCGTTTGTTGAGCTTTTTACGTTGCTCATCAGTAGCATTTTCTAACAGTGTTAGCATTGGCAAGGTAAGTTTCCCTTTTTCTAAATCAGTGCCAAGCGTCTTCCCGATAGCATCCTCAGATCCCACTAGATCCACACAATCATCATAGATCTGATAGGCGGTGCCGAGCTTCATGCCGTAGTCATAGAGTGCTTTTTCTGTGGCTTCATCCGCTCCAGATAAATTAGCTGAAATCCCCGTAGCTGCAGCGAACAGCGCTCCAGTCTTCATAGAAATCACCTTAAAATAATCTTCCTTCGTCAGCGTGAGATCAAATCTGCGCTGACTCTGTATCACCTCACCCTCACACACCTCACGAGATGCCTTACCCACTTTTCGGTTGATAGAAATGTCATCAAATTCTGTCGCTAAGAGCAATGCGTGAGAGAAGAGAGCATCGCCTAATAGAACTGCCATTCCATTTCCCCACTTCGCATTCGCAGTGAGTTCCTTTCTACGAGTCGTGGCTTCATCGATGATGTCATCGTGAACCAACGTAGCCATATGAATAAGCTCTAAGATCACCCCTATCTTTATATTATCATCCGTAATAGAACCCACAGCTCCACCAGTGAGAATGGCTAGGGCTGGGCGGATTCTCTTGCCACTAGTATTGCAAATATAATCAATGTAAGGTGCCACCCCAGGATCAAATGCATCCACCTGCTCAGCTATCTGCTTCTCTACCTTGCGGATCTCAGGACGCACTAGCTCAAAAGGGATTTTCCCCTTGGCATCTGTAAATGGTGATAATGGTTTTAAAATAGCCATGTTGCTGAATTGATCTTTATTACGTCACCAATATGCGCAAAAAAAATGAACTTGCAATCAAAATCATCGAATTATTGTATTTTCAATAATTACTGAAATGATAATTAGCACTCTCAATGATACCATGCACTGTTTCCGAGATTTCTAGTTCGTCAGTATTAATGACAAGATCAGCCACCTCAGAGTAGATTGGATCTCGCTCAGCAAGCATCGTTTCTATCTTATCTCTGGGGTTTTTAGTATTAAGTAATGGTCTATGATTTGACTTACCAGTGCGTTTCAATACCGTATCCACGCTCGCCTTCAGCCAGACTACGTAGCCTAACTTTTTAAGCCAATCTCTATTTTTCTCACGCACCGGCAGGCCTCCACCTGTGGAAATAATCTGCTTAGTGCACTCCGTCTCACAGATCTGGCTCAGCAGATCACTCTCTAAATCACGGAAATGATCCTCTCCATGCTTAGAGAAAATTTTAGCAATAGGCATCCCCACACTTTCCACAATGACACTATCCGTATCCATCATCGGATAATTCAACTGCATCCCTATCTCTCTACCTACCGTTGATTTCCCACAGCCCATGAAGCCCACCAAAACAATGTTCTGGCCGCAGGTCTCGCATGGTTGATCAGGAAATTCTGGCATAGTCATGAGTCTGTAAGCAAGCGGCCTGATATGCAAGAGTGAAAATTTCTCTCTGTATGTCGCTCTATCTGCTTGAAATGTTACTACGTGTGAGCAACATGCGCGCATGTCTCCAGCACCCATCTTAAAAGAAGTCAAAGTATTCGCCCCAGCAACTGTCGCTAACGTAGCGTGTGGCTACGATGTGCTCGGCTTCGCGATTGATTCCCCAGGGGATGAGGTAGTCGTCCGCCATTCAGACAAACCAGGGCTCCGCATCACCAAGATCACTGGCGATGATGGCAAGCTACCCAAGACCGTAGAGGGCAACACAGCTGGTGTCGCCGCGCTAGATCTGCTCCGTCATCTCGGCATGATGGATCGCGGTATAGAAATGGAAATCCATAAGAAAATGCCATTTGGCAGTGGACTAGGATCCTCCGCAGCATCCGCCGTAGCAGGAGCCTATGCGGTGAATAAACTCATCGGTGAGCCCCTTTCTAAGAAACAACTCCTCCCCTTCGCCATGACTGGTGAGGCCAGTGCGGATGGGGCCTACCACGCGGATAACGTGGGGCCATCACTCCTTGGAGGCATCGTATTTATCAGATCTAACCAAGAGCTAGACATCGCTCAGCTGCCAGTGCCTGAGAACCTCTGGGCAGCAGTCGTGCATCCAGATATAGAAATCCTCACTAAGGTTGCGCGTGAAATATTACCAAAACACATCCCTATCGAGAACGCCACCCAGCAGATAGGAAATCTCGGCGGGCTCATCTGCGGCATCATCCAGGAAGACTACGGCATGATCAGCCGCTCCATCCATGATGTCATCGCTGAGCCACACCGCCAGAAGCTCATCCCAGAGTTCTACAAAGCCAAGCGAGCCGCCCTCTCAAACGGAGCGCTCGGCTTCTCCATCTCAGGCGCAGGCCCTAGCGTCTTCGCACTCTGCGAAGGTGAGGAAGTAGCTAAAAACGTAGCCAATGCCGTCTCCAAAGTATTCACCGACATCAAGCTAGAAAACCAAATGCACGTCTCCAAAATCAACCAAAAAGGCGTCCACGTTATCTCCTAATGTGCTGGAGGTTTTCAACCTCCCCTATCAAGCAAAGCACACTACCAAGCACACTACCAAGCACATTACCAAGCACATTACCAAAGACTTAAAACATAAAACCTAACCACCTAAAACTTCTCCACCACATGCAATTCTACTCCACTAACAACCCAGACCTCCGCGTAGATCTCAAGGAAGCGGTCATCCGCTCACTTCCAGCTGATAATGGCCTCTACATGCCCGTCAGCATTTCTCCACTCCCGGATTCCTTCTGGGAAAACTGGCGCACCATGAGCTTCTCTGACCTAGGATTCCACGTGGCTAAAAATTTCTTCCAAGACGCCATCCCTGAAGCAGATTTAAAAAAGATCGTCCAAGATGCCATCAACTTCGATGCCCCACTCGTCCCTCTAACAGAAAGCTCTAACATCCTAGAACTCTTCCACGGACCAACTCTAGCATTTAAAGATTTCGGAGCCAGATTCATGGCTCGCCTCATGGCATATCTCACCAAGGATGACACTGATGAACTAACAGTTCTCGTAGCCACTTCAGGCGATACCGGCGGAGCTGTAGCCTCCGCTTTTCATAACGTCGCAGGAACCCGAGTCATCATCCTTTATCCAAAAGGTGGAGTCAGTGATCTCCAAGAAAAACAACTCACCACTCTGGGCGGAAATATTTCTGCACTAGAAGTAGAAGGCACATTCGATGACTGCCAGCGCATGGTCAAAGCCTGTTTCCTAGACACTGACCTAGCGAAAAAACATAACCTTACCTCTGCGAACTCCATCAACATCTCCAGACTCCTCCCGCAGTCATTCTACTACTTCCACGCAGCGCGCCAGCTACTCGATAAACACGAAAATACTCCTGAAATCGAGCCAACCTTCGTCATCCCGAGCGGAAATTTCGGCAATCTAACAGCCGGACTCATCGCCCAGCAAATGGGGCTAAAAGTCCGCCAATTCGTAGCCGCCACAAACGTAAACGATGTGGTCCCCCGCTACCTAGCAGAAGGCAACTACGAGCCCGTGGATTCCATCGCCACCATCTCCAATGCTATGGACGTAGGCGCTCCCTCAAACTTCGCCAGAATGCAAAACTTCTTCGGAGATGACTGGGAAACCATGCGCGAGAACATCAGCGGACTCGCCTTCACAGACGAGGAAACCCGCGAGGCTATCAAGACCGTCAAAGACAAACTAGGCTACACCATTGACCCCCACGGAGCAGTAGGCTGGCTGGCATCAGAAATCTGGCAACAAGCAGACCCCTCTTCACACACCATCATCCTAGAAACCGCCCACCCATCGAAATTCATCGACACCATGGAATCAGAACTAGGAGCAGGAAACATAGAAATCCCAGAACGCCTAGCCTGCCTAGCCGACCTAGAAAAAGTAGCCAAGCTAGTAAAACCAGACCCCCAAGAAGTCATAGACTTTCTAGGGTAACGCCATCTACCAATCACATCTAACAACCAACCTCCCGGCACCAACGGTGCGACACCTGCGCTTGAGTTACTTGTCTTGTAGCCTTTGCCTTTCTTGCGACTGCCAGATAAGTTTATATTCATGATGTCTATGAACAGCTGAGATAACAACCTGCTCTAGATCTTTAGCTGAATAAGTTCCCTCCTTAATCTCAAAAAAATACAGACTCCCATTTGGTCCATTGTATTGGTAGTCCTCTTTATCGGGTTGCTCTACGGAACCAGGAGTATCATCAAAAGGATCACCACCAAGTTCATCTAAATTCGTAGGTTCGCCGAAATATTCTATCATCGTTTTAGCGGTCAGCTTTTTTAAGCCAGTGAGCTTCTTGAGTTGTTCTTCTTGCAGTTCTTGCTGTCCTCGGTCCTCGTTCGCATCGTTGTTTTGCCTATTTGAGCTAACTTGTAGATTCAACTTGGAATTGGTGGTTAAGTGTAGCGTCATTGAATTTTCAGAATCATAGCGGGATAGAAAAGCGGTAAACACTAATTCTCCAGAACTCTCCCTCAATTCCAGCACGCTTTGTTTAGTAATAGCCCACCTCAAATTAACTCCCCCTTTGGTGGTATGATTTAAATTAAAATTAATCATTCCTATTGGTTTACGACCTAGATGAATCTGACCAAAATCCCAAGAGTGCTTTATGAGTAGTTCTTTGACTAACTTTGGATCGTTAACCTTAAGTAAGGAGTTGAGGCTAGAATCAATGATCTGTTCAATTGTGCTTAGGTTATTCATCGTAGATCTGACAATAATCCCTGCTCCATTAGGACCCATTACCTGATCTTCTTTATCTAGGTTTGCTCCAGCATTAGAAAGTAACTCCTTAAGTGTTTTACCTTCATATTTGGCTTCTAGATATTCCACGAAACCTCCTGGACACCTAAACGCACGGGTGAATTTCTCCTCATCTGCATTAGTCGCTAAGGTCGAAAATAGGAATATCATCGTAAACATTGTGACTTGAAGCATCGCTATTTTTGTTACGGATAAGTATCTAATAGTTCTATATTTCATTTTTTCTAGTGTTTTTTATTCTTGATAAAATTGTTTAGCTCCAGTCAATAAGACTGGAAATTTGCTCTTATGAATTTGTGTTTTTGCCTTTTCTGCAAATACCTTACCAGCTGGACTCTGTCGCCATTGAGCACATTGTTGCTTGGTTAATGGCTTAACAAATTTCAGTATTTTGATAAGCCTTTCGTCCATTTCTTTAGACCATTCTTCAGGAGTTGGGGCATACATAATCAAAAGGTTTTGTAGCTAAGAAATCACGCGCGATCTTAGCACCTAGGTGATCAGAGGGTCTGTCATCTATGGTCCAGAATGAAGAATCGTGCTTCCTAGTCATTGCTGGTGTCTCTTGCCGACCATCTACACCTTTATTAATGGAAGAATCTTCATAAAACTTCGCCTCCAACATTGCCATATCGTATGCAGCTGTTGTGACATCTTTCCTTGTAAGATCTTTGAAGGCAAAAACTGCTTTCACTTTTTTCTTTTTACCTAAAACATCAGCGTAGTAGTCTTCATCATTGATGTTTGATTTAAATGTAGTTGTACCTCTCTTAATAACGTTTACCTTCTTTAACCTTTTACAAAGTTGGTAATAAAAAGACAAGGTTCTATCCATGTTATGGCGAACATGCCCAATGTCTATAGCCCCACCATCAACAGTCAATATAGTACGTTGAGCATCCAGCCCCCTCACAATCAAACTAGCAGAGTATTCTTTTGTGTGAGGCGTCAGATCTGCCAGAGAAATATCTGATGGGTGACTATCTCTAGCTCCATAAAAAAAAGGAATTGATCCATCCCACCATTTTGGCTGATAAGACAGCTTTGCTTGCTTAAGTTTGCCTTCTTGCAGAATAAGTATCGTCCCTTCATTATTCAGATCCAGAGCTTGAAAATTTGACTCTGCTAGGGAAGGAATTAAGTCTGCTAGCTCGTGCCATTTCCCGTTACGCCATAGTTTGTTGCCTTTTAGAGCTTCACCTCTGCTATTAATCTTAGGGGTTTCATAGGTAGCGAAATTACCCGGTATATAACTGGGACTTGGTGGATTCAGGCTTTGCGTCTGATCGGGTTTATCGGAGGCTTTCCATTCTAGGTTATTGTAGTCACTACCGGCTACTTTTGCAGATAGAAACCCATCTTTTTCATTTGCCCAGATGATGAGTTCTGAGACTCCCTCTGGTAGATATCCTGGATCAATACTTGCAATACCGGAGAGGGATTTTAGAGAATCACCAGTTGGTGTATTAGCGGTTACTATAGAACCACTAGTTTGTCCTTCCGCTTCGATAAGTTTACCAAAGATGGGGGGTTCTAAATCTGAATTTCCATCCTTTTTCCAGATGGCGGTATGCCAGCCACTAGGGTCTCCATCAAGCTCGATGTGATCTAAATTATTAGATCCATTAAAATCAAAAATAGTAATTGGGGTTCCTATGGTATTTTCTTTTTCAGCCCGCTGTATATAGCCTATGTCATTAGCATCACCATTTTGACCTGCAAAGCCAACAAATCGACCAGTTTCGCCAAACAAGGCATCATCTAACCCTTTATTAACGTGTATATCGTTAATGAGAGTGTATGTGTCTTGCTCATTTGAAAAATCTTCTCCCCCTTCAGCTCCTAACTCTGAATGAGCTTTCTTCCAACCTGAATTTTCGGTCAACTTCTTCCACCTCACGCGCACGCGCTTCACTCCTGGACCAGACTCTTCAGCTCCTCGTGCCAAGAGTGCATGACCGTGGACATTGCCCGCAGGATCTATCAGAACAGCTGTGGCTCGCATATTGTCTGGCATGCTTAAGTTCTCCCAGAGACCAGTAGTAGGTTGCCAAACAGCAGTCTTATAGCTACTTGCATCTGGAACACCTTTTGGCTCAGACTGATTCCAAAAAGTAGATTCGTCAGTGATGGAAAGTAATACGTGACCGCTCTCTCCAAGGTCGATATGAATTCGCTTATGATCATTGTTAACAATACTCAGGTCAAACCCTGCGGGTAGTTCTAACTCACTTACGATATAGCTCGACTCAGAAGCTCTAAGCCATACAATCGCAGCGTCTAATGGATCAGCATCATTACCATCTATCAAGGTATCGCCATCGGTGTCTGAGTTATTCGGGTTTGTGCCGAGTAATTCTTCCTCAGAATCTGTAAGTCCATCGCTATCTGAATCTACCCCAACATCAATAACAGGCGGTAGCTGATCAGAAACACCGTCATTATCCGTATCTCCATCATAGGGATCTGTGTCATTACTTATTTCAAATCTGTCTGGAATGGCATCGCCATCTGAGTCTATATCAGGGTCAGTATTAATACGCCAGAATTGCTTTGTAAGCGATGCTATAAGTCGATGAGGGCGTAGCGGAGTAGCTCCTGCAAGCGTATCATTTTTGATATCCGAGAATAGAGAAGGAAGAGAGTTTTTAAATGCTAGGTCTTTTCCCACAACTGGGCTATCCGGGTCAATGACGGCATCGGGTGGACCTAGATTTATAAAGAGGTAATAGCCTCCTTTTAAGCCTGAGTATGTATGTGGGAAACTATTTTCAAGTTCTATCGCTGGGAAGAAAGCATGCTTGATAGACTGGTCTTCTAGAGAAATCCAAGAAATAGATGTTCCTCCAGTGGAGACTTTTCTGATACTACCTGAAACTATAGAGTAAGGATCATCATTACCATTCTGGGGTAGCACATTATCATTGAGTGCAAAGAGTCGGAGTTTAACTAATTCCCCATTTCCAATGAAAGTGAGGTCGTTTTTCCAATTGGACAGATTCTGAGAGTTTTGCAGTGTGTATTGAATCCCTTGTTCTGTTGCAAATTGAAGTTCTTCGTATTTTTTAGCTTCGCCAGTCTTCAATACTGTGACAGGGGACTGAGCATTTGTCCTTGCTATACCCAACCAGAATATCATTGCTGCCCCTAGTATTAGGACTATTAAGGTGACTTTAGAGGAAGTAGTATAAAGTCTAACTAACTTGAACATAAATAATTAATACTCTTCTGAGTTTCATTAGTCAACAGCCAAGGAAAAACAATTGATCACGAGTAGCAGCGGCTTCCAGCCGGTACTTATAAAACTCACCCAGAACATAGCTTCACTACCTTCCCTTCAACTCCGGAAGCTCTGGGTAATCTTTTCCTTCCCAGCTGTCTAACACGGAGTTTTGCCACCTCTCTAGTTTCGCTTGCATCTTCATCACGCGCTCTGGTTCTTTCTCCGCGAGGTTTACTTTTTCCATCGGGTCATTGTCTAAATTATAGAGCTCTATCACTACTTCATCTTGCTTTTTCTGGATGCGATGCAGCTTCCATGGCCAGTCATTCCAGGCAGCATGCCCCTTTAGCACGAACCGATGCCGCTTTGGGAAATCTGTAATATTTTTAGACACTCGTCTAGGGAATGGGCTAGGTTCTCCCTTCTTCTGAGCCTCCCTAAGTGTCTTGATTATCTTATCGCTAAACGTCACCTCTCCTTTCATATATCCATGCCAAAAACCCAGCGGAACAATCCCCGTGCTTTTTGTCTGACCCACTAAATACTTAAACTGATCTCTGCCATCTAGCGGTCTCCCATCGGGGATCTTAGCTCCCGCTATATTCATCAGAGTCGGGTAGATAGATGAAGTGGTCATCGGCACCATACACTCACCTGGCTCAAATTTTTCTGGCCACTCGATGATGCTCGGCACGCGTAATCCGCCTTCGTAAATACTCCCCTTCTTCCCTCTGCCTCCTGAGTATTTTTCCACTAGTCCACCGTTGTCACTACAGTACCACAGAAGAGTATCCTTCTCAATCTTCATGTCTCTCAGCGACTTCCTCAACCTCCCCATCTGCTCATCAATAAGAGCTATTTCTAAATAATACCCACGGTCTTTTCCCGCCTTCTTATACAAATTTTCATCCATCGCTTCAGGCAACTCCACATGCGGATCATGAGGCGATGGAAACCACGCCACTGCGAACATTGGCTTGCCTCCATCCTTGTGCTTTTTCAGAAAATCAATCGTCGCATCCATCGTCAACACGGTTCCCTTTCCTCTCAAGCGCACATACTTTCCATTGTGACAAAGGTAAGGATCGTTATCGAAAAAATTCAACCCAGCAAGCCACTCATCGAAACCTACTTTTCCTGGGCTAGTAAGGCTCTCCGCCTGCACTGAGCCGATGTGCCATTTCCCAAAATGCCCCGTCACATAGCCCGCAGACTCCAACCCCTCAGCAAGCGTGTTCTCATTTGGTCGCATGTAGTGACCGTGGTTAGGCACATTCGTCCGCATCGGGTGCCGCCCAGTCATCACACTCGCACGGGTGGGTGAGCAGACTGGTGCTGCCGCGTAGAATCTATCCATCACCACCCCGGCTTTAGCCATGGCATCTAGGTGTGGCGTTTCCAGAAATGGATGCCCATTATAACCCACATCTCCGTAGCCTTGGTCATCCGCCATCACGAGAATAATGTTCGGTTTCTTCGCCTCCACTCGCACAGCGAATGACAACAGAGCTATCGCAAAAAGAAATTTCATCATTTCTTAATCTAGACAACCACACGCGTGTGGACAAGGAGATAGTGATTGGTTATTTCACGAAATTTTCACACTGGCTGCATCATAGATTCATATTTCTAGGTCAACTTATGACTGATGAAACACATGAACCTAACTCAAAACCGCTGGCTCGACCGTTGGAAAAACCACTTCAGAAATAATCAACGTGATCGAGTAGAACCAATGTGGGATGCTCCTACAAAACTTACCTCTGATCAGATAGAAAAACTGCTCCCATCGCTCGCACAGTTCGAGCTAGGTGATGGTGGTGGCCCCTGCTATCTTACGGCTTGGGATAGGGGGAAATTTCTGTCTCAGCCTCACGCACGCGAGCTCGTGGATCTCTGGTTCAAGGAAGAAGCGGAGCATTCACGTCTGCTGGGCGATGCCGTGAAACGCTTCGGAGGAGAAAGCATAGAGTCCCACTGGAGCTTCTCTATTTTCTGTCTTGTTAGAAAAGTGCTAGGGGTAAGTTTTGAGCTCCGCACACTTATTCTAACAGAAATAGTCAGCAACGTGTATTACCAAATGATGCTCAAGCACGGCGGGGAAAAAGACGCAGCCATCGCGCAGATGTGCCGGCTCGTGATCCGAGATGAGACGGGGCACATCGCCTTTCATAAAGATAGGATGGCTCGCTCTGGACGGAAATTTGGCATGATCTGGGCAGGCATTTTCAATCTCATGGGACTCGCAGCAGGAACGATGCTCTGGGTGAATCACGGGAAAGCAATCCGCGCGCTGGGAGGAAAGAATAGTGAATTTTACCAAGAGATCTGGCACGCGATGGATCACTTCATCATCACGCTACGCAAACATGCGAGAGATGAAAAATCTAACAGAAATGAAAATCTCCAGCCCATGCCACAGTCATGATGCGCCTCTTTGATATTTCAGTAGCACTAGTCGCATTACTTATCTTTTCACCTGTGCTTCTCGTGATCCCTCTATTGATTCTGTTAGATGATGGAGGCCCCATATTTTTCTGCCAGTCGCGATTAGGAAAGCACAAGCGCGTCTTTAAGGTCTGGAAATATCGCACCATGCGGGACGGAAAAATCACCCGAATCGGGAAATGGCTACGCGCGACTGCGCTGGATGAATTTCTGCAATTTCTACTCATTCTCCTTGGCAAAATGTCCATCGTGGGACCTCGCCCGCTCACCCAAGATGACGTCACCCGTCTAGGCTGGGATGATGCGGAGCACCGCAAACGCTGGAACGTCATCCCCGGCGTCACCGGGCTAGTCCAGATCTACGGAGGCACCAGCGCAGCGCACTCCTGGGAGCTGGAGCAGATCTATCTGGGAAATAAATCATTCTGGCTCGACCTAAAAATCATCATTCTCTCAGCAGTAGTGAATTTCTTCGGTAAGCGGCGAACGAAAAAGTGGTTTCCACTAGAGATCCAAGAAGCTAATCCGTAAAAAAGAGTTTTCTATCTAGTCAAATAGAGTGTATAGGTAAAATAACAATCTACCACTAAACCACTATGAAACTACCTCTTATCTGCACGCTACTCCTCGCTGGTCTCACTACGACAAGCTCGCTCGCTGGTCCCCTACCGACTCTCAAGGAAAAAGGCTGGACTAGTTTTCACGCTGGGTTTGTGGGTTCAGGGTTTGAAGCAGGAGTGGATGCTAAAGGGCAGATTGCGCTGTATTTCACACCTAAGAAAAAAGAACGCTTGAATACCAGCTGGCCGGTGGAAGTTAAGTTCCGGATCGAGCGTCGCACTAAAGGGAAAGAAAAATGGTCATACAGAAAAACTCAGCAAGATGGATTCACCTCCACGGGCAATGTGGAATTTAAGCAGGAAAAGATGGAATATGTAGCCACTGCGACCGGTGATGTGAAATACAAGGTGACGGTAAAATTTAATAAATCTGGTATGGAAATCAGCGGTGAGATGGTAGGAAAGCCGAAGGATGCTGATAAGGCAGAATACCGCCTAGTGCTAAGGAGTGCCATGCCATCCGTCATGCTAGGCTCATCAAAATACAACGAAAAGGAACTTAAATCCAAAACGCGTGGTGACGAGGTCAGGCTAGAATTTAAAGAAGAAAAAGGACAAAAGATCCGTCTCTATGAAGTGACAGATGCGAATAAGATCAATGCTATTTTTCCAAAAAGCATCATGCTCAAAGCAGATAAAATAGGCAGAAAAGACCTCATCTGGAGCATGCTTGACCCGAAAGACAAAGGTGCGCTTGAGCTAGAATTTAAATCCTCCAGCAACAGATTCCTAGACGGCTTCAACATCACCGCCATCCTAGTGGATGAGAAAGGTGAGCAAGTCTCTAAAGGGATCAAGCTGGATTACGATTAGTGAATTTTTAAATCGATACGTTATCGGCAGGGTGGCTTCACCGAAGACACCGAGTGCGGCTATTCACTAATGAACGAGTGATAGCTTTTCTCAGACTTTGCACTCATTGCTCTATTTTTTAGGTTAGGGAATTTACACTAGGGATAACAAATGAGATCAATGTCTTTTAAACCGCAGATTTACGGGTATGAGCGCTGATTTCTTAATTCTTTGCTCGTTGTTATACCATGTAGTGATTGAAATAGGACAATAGCCAGAGTGAATCATTGATAAATCAAGGCGCGATGAAGGAGTGATGCGGGCATCACGACTGAAGAGAAACGCAGATTTTTCAAGGATTCGCCTGGCACCTTAAAGAAATGTGAAACACAAATTACTAAAGTCACTAAAAAAATCTATTGTCCGATTTCAATTACGGAGTGGTATTATTTCAACATTAAAAAGAAAGCATCCTTATCGATTTAAAAATTTGTTTCAACTTGCTGGAATCTGCGAACATCTGCGGTAAATAATTCCTTTGATCCCTGGTGTAGAATCCCTATTTTTTAGGTAGATAAGTGGAGCTTGACCATTAGGGCTCAGAGGAGATAGAGGATTGGTCAATAGTAGGACTCACGCATTCAGTCTATTTGCCATCCACTTTCTCGCCCTTTTTCACTGGCAAGTATGGCGTCAGCACCACTAGCTGATCACGTTTTTCCACTTCTAAAGTAAAACGCACCTCGTCATTCACAAACCACTCAGGGAGATCCACCCTATTCATCAGCTCTATCTCATAGCTAGGAATCTTCACCCTCACACGCTTATGGCGTCCCTCCTCAGTCCAGATCCACTTGCGTATCTCCTTCTCGCTTTTAGGTATCACCTTCAGCTTACCCTTCAGGTCTAGCCCCCAGGTATTAAATTTCACCACCCCGTCCTTGCTAATACTCTTCAGAGCTACAGCATGGCCACCCTGATACCTGCTACCATTATATGTTGAGAGTAGCAGTATCGTACCGTTCGCACCCTTAGTAAATTTCTCCAAGTTCTCCGGTCGATAATCCATCACCGCTTGAAAAGTAAATGCAGCATCGCTCTTCACCTCCTCCTTAAAAAACTTCGTCAGCTCCTCAGGATTGTCTCTAACAGACGTCCCAGAATTATTTCGCGTCTTCAAGCACCTCGCCAGCCGCTTATGTATCCAGTCCACCTTATCACCAAAATTTCTATCCTTCTGAGGCACATTCACCCATTTACGCACATGCCACCAAGCCACAAACATTGCGTAACTATTCGGAACACAATCACTCGATTTACTACCATAATCAGCCTGATTAAAATTAGGAATAATCGAGCGATCCACACCCTTCTCATCCACTAAACGATACCCAGAACTATCTACCCTCAGCGCACGATCCAGATCGATAACCTTACCGGGGACAAGCTTCACCCCCTTGACTTCAGGTATTTTTGACTGCGGCAACCCTCCCTCGCCTACTCTCTTAGCTTCCTGCCTAGCATTCGAAGCATCCACAAACCAAGCCTTCGTCTTCTCACTCAGATTTTCTATTTTTACTCGGTAAATTTTATCCGAGCCATCCTTCATAATCACCAGGACATCTCCCTCGCGCCTCAGAAACACACCTCGAAAACCTTTCCCATTCTTACCCACCCACATCTGTACATCTTCCAGTCTCTTAGGTTCTTCCTCAAATGGCCCATCGCCAAACTGAGCGTAGGCAAAGCCACAAGCCGAAGCAAAAGTCATTAAAATAGCTGCAAATAAACACTTCATTACAAAA
>CAKZMG010000131.1 GCA_937128235.1 uncultured Verrucomicrobiales bacterium | reverse complement strand
ATCATGACGACACCCTACGTCATCATTCTACCAGCCTCCGTCAAGAAAAAGTGAACATCCTCACCGGCTGTCGAATAATGCTCCCAAAATCCCAGAGAGGGTCACAGGGAGAGACAGGTCTCTCCCTCCCATAAAGCCGAGCATAGCGAGCTACCAGTGCTTTGCTTTCCTGTGCCTGTCTTTCCCGGTTCCCACATTTAGAGCCATCCTACCGAGCCAAAATCTATCTAGTCATCATCTCCGATGACTAGATAGATTCCGTCTCTCCCGCACTACGTTGCTTCCGTCGAAGAATAAAATACTCTCTCCCCTGAGAGTATTTTTTCTCCTCCTCCAACAACTCCGTTATTTGTGCGCACAGAGGTTTCAGCTTATTCAAGGGCACAGGGCAAGTTTGCATGTTGTGTGCTCAAATTTTGTGTTCACAAAAATTTGTCGTCAGCCCTTCGATTCATAGAATGAAATCGAATCTGATTTTCAGCACGTTACACTGCAGAAAATCAGAGGGCTTCACACAACATGCTAACTTGCTTAGGGGCACTGCGTCCCCCAAGACCCCCAGCGTCATCGCTAATACGTAGCGATACCACGTCCCATGAAATCGCCATGGGAGGCGATTACTAAACGGCTCTATTTGTGATCCTAATTTGTTTGCTCAAATTTCGGACACTGCACTCGTGCTACTCGTATTCTTCACTGTCACCACTCACTAAACATGTCACTTATCAACTGGACAGACCCTGAAGAGCGAGCTTCTTACTTTCAAAAGAAGGGGATAGAGTATCGTAAATCTCATCCACGTCTAAGCCTTACATTCAATCAAGAGGAATACGAGTGGGTAGAGCGATCCGCCTCGCACTTCGGTGCTGAAAAAGTGTCACGTCACGTCAAAGCTCTAGCGATTGAAGCCGCCAAACTCGGACTAGGTGAGCAAGTAGAACGTCAACCTCAGATCCCACAAGAGGTGATTGATGAGATGCTTTTCCTATTACACAACACAAGTAATAACCTCAATCAAACCGCATACAGGCTCAACCGCCAAGCACTCGAACATCATCGAGTGACTGTGCAAGACCACGAAGACTCTATTCGCACGATTGATGAGTGCTACCGTATTCTCCGTGACTTAGAGACTGAGCTACTCCCACTCATTAAACAGAGCCAATGATTATCAAGTCCATGTCCAGAAAAGGTGGAGCGCATCATTTCCAACAACTATACAACTACATCAGTAAAGACGCTGAAGGTGATAGAATCTGGCATAACTTCCTCTACCACGAACCAGATCAGCAACAAACAGTCAGAAGCTTTAGCGACAACGCCAGACATCTCAAAACCAGCAAGCGGCACAACATCCTCTATCACGAAATCATCAGTCTCAAGCGAAGTGAAAAGGATCAACAAGACCGTCAAATGGAGGCTCTTCGTGATCTGGCAAGGCAATACCTAGCATCTAGAGCAAAAGGACAGCTTGCCTATGGAGCTATCCATCTAGACACAGTGCACTCCGTGCATCTACACCTCATGATTTCCTCAAATGATCGAGGCTCTCACAAGCGAGTGAGACTCCCGAAGTATGAATTCCTCCAAATCCAGAAAACTCTAGAATCCAATCTCCAACGCACCTATCCAGAACTAGAAGAAAAAGCCATCTACAACAAACCATGGGAACAAAGCCAAGACCTCTCTAACAAAGAGCAAAACCTCAAATCACGCACCAAAGCCCCAAGTAAAAAAGAGCAACTGCGTGAGACCATGGAACGAGTATTCAAGAACGCTCCCAGTCAGCAAGACGCGAAGGAGTATCTTGAAACAATAGGCATCGATTTAGTTGCACGGGGTAATAACATCACAGCGGTGCAGGGCAAACTCAAATGTAGGCTCAAAACCCTCAAGCTGGATGAAGCCTATCAAACTATCGGCAAGAAGCTTGCTTCTCACGAAAAGAAAGAGGACGATAGGATGGATGATCTCTATAGATTTTGGAGAGAGAATCCTGATAGGGGAGTTGATCGGGAGAGGTAATTAATTATATTTATTTTGTATGAAATGATTCTATCTAGAGGTGAGTTGTGTTTCTTCTGATGAATTCTGAAGGTGATTTTTTTGTAATAAATAAAAGGTGATAGCCCATCCTTTAACTTCAAATAAACGATGTCTAAAATGATAAATACAATGCTCTATTAGTGAGTTAGGCATTGTGGCGATATTGATTTTCAGATGTTCGCACGCAACCCAGAACGCAAAATTTTCATTGGCGAGGCTAATTTCTCGATCATTTACAGCATGATTATTAAATTGAATAGGGCGATATTTCATTAACCATTTTACTGTATAAGCGGCTCGTTTATGGCTATCAACATTATCTATAGGGTGAAAAGATT